>CALXAY010000004.1 GCA_944386415.1 uncultured Clostridia bacterium
AGAGAAAAGAATCCAAATAAAAAAGGAAATATAAGAGATTATGCAAGTATAAATGAATTAATATGTTTAGCAAACTTTGAAAATACAAATTCAATATTTATAAATGAAGGAATGAGGCAATCTGAAAGGTTGTATAAATTAAACCAAATAGCAATATCTCAAATGAAAATATTAACGAAAGATATTGAAAGAAAATTATTGAAATAAAATGGAAAAATAGATAGTAGAATATTATTTGTAAGCTATAAAAAATACAGAGACAAAACTGGAAGAATAATTTGAAATATAGGTAATCACAATCTCGTTGGTTTTGGACGATGAGTAGTTCACGAAGAAGAATATTTATATAAAGATGATATGGGATAAAGTATACGAAATTTCTCTCATATACTTTATTCTCTTATTTCAATGACTATATTGGTATGAAAAATACAAAATTAAATTTGTAAAAAATAGAACTTACTATTTATTTTTCTAAAAATATGTGGTAAAATATACCAAGTAAAGGAGAGAAATAAGATGACAATGCAAGAAATAACACAGTATCTAGATAATAAGATAAATAGTGATGAAAATATAGTAATAATAACTTTTTATGAAGTAAGAATAAAATTTGATTTATCTGAAGAACAAACACAAGAATTTTTAAGATTATGTAGGACAAGACTTGAAAATCTAGGATATCAGGTGTATTTTACAGGTGCAAAATATATGTATCAAGGAGAAAGTAAAGTAGTACAAACAAATGAATTGATGGTAGCAATAAAAGAAAATTTGGATTAAAAAAGGAGCATTGCTTCTTTTTTTATATTTATTATTTAATTTTTTATTGATTAATATTTGGAATTGTTTGTAACATCTTAATTTTATTAATATCGTAAATGGTAATTCCACAAAATAAAAGGTGTAATGTTATTAAATATTGCATATACAAAATAGAATTGACATGAATAATAAAATATTTTATTATATAGTATATAATATAAAAGGAGGAAGTTTTATGGATGGAAATGAAACAAAAAAAGTAGAACAAGAAGAAGCTAATGTAAATATAGAAAATTCATTCTTAGAAGAAAAAGATATTAATGTATGTGGATTACTTAGTTTTATTTTTTCATTAATAGGATTCTTTGTGTATAGCATACCATTAGGAATAGCATCTATTGTACTAGGAATAATAGGAATCGTTAAATTTAATGCTGAGAAACAAAAATTTAAATGGATGGGAATAGTAGGAGTGTGTATAGGTGCAGTAGATGTGGTAGCTACAATAGTAGATATAATAGGAACTTTAATAGCTTTATCAGTTATAATATAATAGATAATACAAGAAGGATATAACTAAATATGGTTATATTCTTTTTACTTTTCTTGAAATAAAGAAAACAGCAATCCATTGATTTTAGAGAATAAATCTAGGTTGTCAAAAGTATATTTCCTATGTTATACTATTTGCATGAGAAATGGCTGATAAGAATATATTATCTCTATGAAATTTCTAATAAAATTATCAGTAAAAAATATCATGAGAAAAAATATATAAGGTAAGAAGAGGAGAAAATAGATGAAGTGGACAGAAGAACAAAGCCAGGCAATAAATGAAAAAGGAGCTAATATTTTAGTTGCAGCAGCAGCAGGAAGTGGAAAGACAGCAGTTTTAGTAGAAAGAATAATAAAAAAGGTAGTAGAAGAAGGAATTGATATAGATAGATTATTAGTAGTTACTTTTACTAATAGTGCAGCATCAGAAATGAGAGAAAGAGTATTAGATGCTATATATGAAAAGTTAGACGAAAATCCAAATGATGAGAAGTTACTTAGACAAATAACATTATTAAATAAATCAAGTATATGCACAATAGATTCTTTTTGCTTAGAAGTTGTAAGGAATAATTTTTATGAATTAGAAAATATATCACCAAACTTTAGAATAGCAGATACAGTAGAAATAGAATTGTTAAAACAAGAAGTAATAGAAGATTTATTCCAAAAAAAATATGAAGAAGAAGATAATGATTTTTTTAAATTAATCCATACATATACAAGTTATAGAGATGACACACCGCTAAAAGATTTAATACTAAAAATTTATAATTATATTGGAAGTAATCCTTTTCCTGAAAAATGGCTAAATGAAAAGGTGGAGATGTTTAATATAGAAAATAAAATAAATGATGATTTTTCTACAACTCCATGGGGAAAAGTATTATTAAAAAAAATAGAGGATGAATTAATAGATGGAATATCTTCTCTAGAAAGTGCATCTAAAATTCTTGAGTTTAATCCTGATTTAGAAAAGTTTTTCCAAACAATAAGAAATGATATAGAGATGTTAAAAAATTTAAAGGACAATTTAGATAACTGGGATAAAGCATATGAAATAAATAATAATTTAAAATTTTTGACATGGCCAAGAAATAAAGTTGATTCTATAGAAAAAGATGAAGCTAAAAGTATTAGAGATATAGTAAAAGAAAATTTGAAAATATTGGGTAATATCTTGGTTTGTGACTCTAAAACAGCTAATGAAGATATTTTTGATATGTATCCTGTTTTGTTAAATTTAAGGAATATAATACTAGAATTTGAAGAAGAATTTTCAAAAAGAAAAAGAGAAAAAAATATTGTTGATTTTCATGATGTAGAGCACTTTGCATTAAAAATATTAATAAGAGAAAAAGAAGGAAAAATTGTTCCTTCTGATATTGCAAAAAAATATCAAGAAAAATACCAAGAAATTGCAATTGATGAATATCAAGATAGTAATTTAGTGCAAGAATATATATTAAATTCAGTAGCTAAAGGAAACAATATTTTCATGGTTGGAGATGTAAAACAAAGTATTTATAAATTTCGCCAAGCAATGCCAGAACTATTTATAAGTAAATATAAAAAATATAAAAATAAAGCAGATAAAACAAGTGAAGATGACTTAAAAATACAATTATTTAAAAATTTTAGAAGTAGAGAAAATGTTTTATACTTTACCAATTTAATATTCCAAGATATTATGAGTGATGGTTTAGGAGATATAGAATACAATGAAGATGAATACTTAAATCTAGGAGCAGATTATCCAGAAGAAAAGCAAAACTTAAACACAGAAATAGATGTAATTGACCTATCAGATGAAGATGTAGAATTAAATCTTGAAAATGTTAATGAAGAAAAAGTAGAAGAAGAGGACAGAATTGAAAATGTAGAATTAGAAGCAAGATTTGTTGCAAATAAAATAAAACAATTAGTAGACAGTAAGTTTCAAATATGGGACAAGAAAGAAGAAGCATATAGAGATATTAAATATAGAGATATAGTAATATTACTTAGATCAACTTCTAGTACTGCACCTGTATATGAACAAGAACTGTTAAATTTAGAAATACCTGTGTTTTCAGACAGCTCACAAGAATATTTGGATTCCATTGAAATACAGACAATAATGTCTTTGATAAAAATAATAGATAATCCAATGCAAGATATACCACTTGTATGTGTTCTAAGGTCTTATATAGGAAAATTTACAGATAATGAATTAGTTAAAATACGTTTAACAGATCCATATGATAATTTCTATACTTGTATGCAAAAAGCGATTATGGATGTTGATGGTAATTTAAAAGAAAAAATACAAAACTTTTTTGATAATCTAGATAAATGGAGAAAAGAAAAAGAATATTTAGCATTAGATGAGTTTATTTGGAAAATATATTCAGATACTGGATATTATAATTATTGTCGGACTTATTCCAAATGGAGATTTAAGACAGGCAAATTTAAAAATGTTATTTCAAAAAGCAAAAGATTATGAAAGAGCAAATTTTAAAGGATTATATAATTTTATAAATTTTATAGACAAGTTAAAAGTATCTAGTGGAGATATGAGCTCTGCAAAATTAATTGGCGAAAATGATAATGTTGTAAGGATAATGAGTATTCACAAAAGTAAAGGACTAGAATTTCCAGTTGTATTTTTATCAAGTACAGGAAAAAAATTTAATTTAAATGACCTAAAAGAAGATGTATTACTTCACCAAGAGATGGGAATAGGTGCAAAATATATAGATTATGATAAACAAGTAAAATTTGATACTTTAAGTAAACTTGCTATAAAAGACAAGATTTTATTAGAAACATTATCAGAAGAAATGAGAATATTATATGTTGCTTTAACTAGAGCTAAAGAAAAACTATTTATAACTGGTGTTACAAGAGACTTAAAAAAAGATTTAGAAAAGATAGATTCTAATATAGAACGATATCCAAAAGAAAATGGAAAGATTAACCCAATTTTAATTAAAAAATGCAAAAAATACCTAGAATGGATTTTATTAGTGTATCAATATGAGAAAAACTTATGTAATGATAAAGTAGAATTAAATACTTATAAAAAGAAAAAAATATTAAAAACATTAAAGAAAATAGATAATGAAGAAATAGATGTTTTAGAAGAATTAGAAAGTAAAAAAACAAATAAAGAAGAATTAAATAAAATAGCTAAAATACTGGATTATGAATATCAAAATATATTTGATACTACAATACCAACCAAGACAGCTGTTACTACTCTAAAGAAATTAGAAAGTGATAAAAAAATATTAGTAGAAAAAGAAATAAGTCTTCCAAAACCAAAATTCTTAAAAAATGAAAAAGAAGAAAAAATCACATCAGAAATGAAGGGGACTTTAGTACATTTGGTTTTACAAAAATTAGATGTAAAAGTAGATTATAACAAAGAAAAAGTAAATAATTTAATAGAAGAATTAGAAACAAAGAAGATTATAACAACAAAGGAAAAAGAAGCAATTAACAAAAATAAAATCTTAGAATTTACAAAATCAAATATTTGGAAGGAATTAAAAACAGCAAAAGAGATAGAAAAAGAAAAGCCATTTTATATAAATCTACCTGCAAAAGAAATTTATAAAGAAGAAACTAATAAAAATATACTTGTTCAAGGTATTATAGATTTATATTATATTGATAAAGATAATAATTTGAATCTTGTAGATTATAAGACTGATTATGTAGAAAAAGGTAATGAAAAAGAATTGATTATAAAATATAAAAAGCAATTAGAATTATATAAAAAAGCTTTAGAAGATACATATAAAAAAGAAGTTAAAAATACATATATTTATTCAGTATATCTAAATAAAGAAATAAAAATATAAAAAGAAGAAATACCCACAGCAAAAGTCTAATAGCAAAACTAAGGAGGATTATTATAGTAAAAGGTAAGACACTCTTTCTTAACTATGGTAATTTGCAATATAAAATTTTAGATAAGTCATTTAAGAAAAATACCGAAACTTAAATAAATAATTAGTTGAAAAATAGTATGAAATTTGGTATAATATAAGCATTAAGTAGAAAGGTAAGGAAAAACATATGGCAAGACTAAAAACATTTTTTATATATGCACTAATAATTATAGGATTCTATTTCTTTTCTAATTTTATAATTGATGTTGGATTAAATTCTTCATATAAAGATATTGAAAGAAAAGACAATATATCACAAGTAGAAATATCAGAAGCACAAGCAACATTAGTTAATGGAAAAATTAAAGGGACTATAAAAGATCCTAGAGGAAATGAAAGTTTAACAGGAAAATATGTAGAAATAGACTTATATTCTTCAAGAGATAATATGGTAGGAAAAAGATATATAGAGATAGAAACAACAGATGTAAACAAGACTCAAGATTTTCATATCTATTTTGAAGCAGAGGATATAAAATCCTATTCAGTTGCAATAGTTAATGAAAAAGAAGGTGGGGAACTTGAGATTATACCAGAAGAATGGACAAGACCAGAAATAATTGTAGCAACTATGTTTACATTATTAATTTTCTGGGGTTAAATTTTATAAGAATAAATTAAAATTTTATTAAAATTGTTGTAAAATTAATAAAAAATTGATATACTTATTTAAGAATTTATAAGTATATCTTTTTTAAAAGGAGGAATTAAAATGAATGAAGAAAATAATGAAAAAGAAGAGATTGTAGAACTAGAAGATGAGATAAAAACAGAAAACGATGGGATAAAAATATCAGATGATGTTGTGGCTGTGATTGCAGGAGTTGCAGTATCAGAAGTTGCAGGAGTATCTGGAATGGCAGGAGGATTTGCAGGAGGAATATCAGAAGTATTTAGTGGAAAGAAAAATTTAGCAAAAGGAATAAAAGCAGAGATAAGTGAAAATAAAGCAAAAATAGATGTAAATATTATAGTAGAATATGGCACTAGAATACCAGATGTAGCATTTGAGATTCAAAACAGAGTAAAAAAAGCTGTAGAAAGTATGACAGGTTTAAAAGTAGAAGAAGTAAATGTACATGTTCAAGGGGTTAATACAGATACAGCAGTGAATGAAAAATTAAATGAAGAAGAATAATAACAAAAAAAGGAGAATAGTAAAAATGAAAAATTTAGAAAAAATCACATTAATTATATATTCTAATATAATGTTAATATTATCAATAATATTATGCTTATTAATATTTGGATGGGTAGATTTGGACTTAGTTGGAAATATGTGTTATAGACTTATAGTTGGAGAAACATCAAGTAAAATCCTACTTGGATTAGGAATAATATTTATATTACTTTCTATTAAGTGTATATTTTTTGATTCATCATCAAAAAATCAAGTCAAAGAAAGACAAGGTATTTTATTAGAAAATGAAAGTGGAAAACTTTTAATTTCTAAAGAAACAATAGAAAATCTAGTAAATTCAGTAGCATTAAATTTCCAAAGTACAGAAGATGTTACAACAAGAGTGGAACTAGATAAAGAAAATAATGTAAAAGTATATGTAAATTTAATAATAAGCTCAGATGCAGTTATTAAAGATTTATCAGCAAATCTTCAAACTAAAATAAAAGAAAAACTAAAAAGAGCAACTGATTTAGAAGTAAAAGAAGTAAATATAACAGTTAAAAAAGTTGCGGCAAAAGAACAAGAAGCTTAAAACGAAAGGAATGATAATATGAATGGATTTAAAGACTTTTGGGAGCATTATAAAGGAGCTATTATTGGTATAATTGTTGCAGTTTTAATATTAATAACTAGATTACAAGATTTAATATTAGCAGTAGTTGTAATTGTGCTTGGAGCCATTGTTGGAAATTACGTTCAACAAAATAAAGAGGACGTTAAAACTAAATTAAAGAATTTTATTGATAAAATGTAGGAAGGAATAGAAATGAATCGTTCAGAAATAAGAGAGCAGGCTTTTAAATTAATGTATAGTATGGAAATACAGCAAGATGAAAATCTTGATGAACAAGTAGAACTTTTTTTAGAAAGTAATAGCATAACAGATAAAAATGCACTAAAATACATAAAAGATGCAGTATTTGGAATTAAAAAAAATGACAAGGAAATTTTAGATGAAATATCAAAATACTTAAAGTCAGATTGGAAAATTGATCGTATTTCTAAAATAGATTTAACAATATTAAAATTAGCAATATATGAAATAAAATTTAAAGAGTTACCATTTAAAGTAGCGATAAATGAAGCAGTAGAACTTGCAAAAAAATATGGAGAAGATAATTCTAAAAAGTTTGTAAACGGAGTACTTGCAAATGTGGTAAAAGAATAGAAAAGGATGAAGATTATGAGATATAGTGACATGGCGGTTACTGTTTCTGATTTAAACAGATATATAAAAGATAAATTTACAAATGATGAGAACCTAAGCCAAATTTTAGTTAAAGGAGAAATATCGAACTTTAAAAATCATTATACAGGACATATGTATTTTACTTTAAAAGATGAAAATTCTTTAATTAAATGTGTATGTTTTAAAACATATGCAGAAAAACTAACTTTCATGCCAAAAGATGGTATGAAAGTTATAGTTTTAGGAAGTGTTTCTGTTTTTGAAAGAGATGGTATGTATCAAATATATGTAAAAATAATGGAAGAAGATGGTCAAGGAGATTTATATACTAAATATAAAGAGTTAAAAGAAAAATTAGAAAAAGAAGGATTATTTAATGAATTACATAAACAAAATATTCCTCTTATGCCAAAAGTAATTGGAGTGTTAACTTCTAAAACGGGAGCAGTAATTAGAGATATTATAAATGTTTCAACAAGAAGAAATCCAAATGTTTATATAAGATTACTTCCAGTACCTGTCCAAGGAGAAGGAGCAGCTGAAAAAATTGCTGATGGAATTAAGTTTATGAATGAAAACAATTTAGCAGATGTTTTAATATTAGCACGTGGTGGAGGGTCACTAGAAGATTTATGGCCTTTTAATGAAGAAATTGTTGCAAGAGCAATCTATGATTCAAAAATACCAATAATATCAGCAGTTGGACATGAGACGGATTTTTCAATATCAGACTTTGTGGCTGATTTAAGAGCACCAACACCATCTGCAGCAGCAGAGCTTGCAGTACCAGATGTATATGAGGTAAAAAGAAAGATAGAAAGTTATCAAGATAGATTAAGAATGGCTTTACTAAAAAAAGTAGAAGTAATGAAACTAAGATATGATAAATGCATGGCAAGTTCTGTTTTTAAAGAGCCATTAAGAAAAGTTAATGATAATTATTTATTAATAGATAATTTTATAAAAAGATTAGAATCTTTAGTAAAAATAGAACAAGAAAAAGAAAAAAATAGATACATAGAATTGATATCTAAGTTAGATGCACTAAGCCCATTGAAAACATTATCTAGAGGTTATTCATTAGTAGAAAAGAATGGAAAAATAATAAAAAGTAAAAGTGAAGTACAAAAAGGAGATAAAGTAGAATTAACTTTTACAGATGGAAAAAAACAAGCGGTAATTGATTAGAAGGAGAAAATATATGAGTAAGAGTTTTGAAGAACAAATGGAAAATTTAGAAAAAATTGTTGGAGAATTAGAAAAAGGAGAATTAAACTTAGATGATTCTATAACAAAATTTGAAGAAGGAATTAAAATTTCAAAAGAATGTAATAAAATATTACAAGAAGCAGAGAAGAAAATTACAATGTTAGTAAATGAAAATGGTGAAATTAAAGAAGAAAATTTCAAAACAGAAGAATAGATAAGGGGAGAATAAGAAATGGATAATAATTTTATGACATTTATTCAGAACAAATATGTATATGTGCCATTTTTCTTATGGTTTGGAATACAATTATTTAAATTAATATATGACTTAATTACAACTAAAAAATTTAACTTTAAAAGAATATTAGGAGCAGGAGGAATGCCAAGCTCACATTCAGCAGTTGTTGCAAGTCTTGCTACTTTAATAGGACGAAATGAAGGAGTAGGGACACCAGTATTTGCTCTGTCACTTGCTTTTGCTTTTGTAGTTATGTATGATGCTTGTGGTGTAAGAAGAGCAGCAGGAAAACAAGCGGCATTATTAAACAAATTAATTGAAACACCAGGTCTTACAGGTGTTCAGGTATCAGAAAAACTTGTAGAAGTATTAGGACATAGTCCAACACAAGTATTTGTAGGAGCATTAATTGGAATAATTGCAGGATTTATTGTATAGATAGGAGGTGATTATATGACAGATATAGAAATCGCAAGAAATACAAAATTAGAAGGAATAAAAGAAATTGCAAAAAAAATAGAAATTGATGAAGAAGATTTAGAATTATATGGAAAATATAAGGCAAAAATTTCAGAAGCTGTTTATGAGAAAAGAAAAGATAAAAAGAATGGAAAACTAGTTTTAGTTACAGCAATAAGTCCAACACCATTAGGAGAAGGTAAGACAACTGTATCTATTGCAATTGCAGAT
Source organism: uncultured Clostridia bacterium (assembly GCA_944386415.1). Lineage (GTDB taxonomy): Bacteria > Bacillota > Clostridia > TANB77 > CAG-508 > CAG-269. The sequence goes on from CALXAY010000004.1 coordinate 9,771, forward strand.
GGGTTAAGAAAAATAGGTAAAAATTCTATTTTAGCATTAAGAGAACCATCTCTTGGTCCTGTTTTTGGAATAAAAGGAGGAGCAACAGGTGGAGGAAAAGTACAGATTGCACCGATGGAAGATATAAATCTTCATTTTACAGGTGATATCCATGCAATGACAGCTGCAAATAATTTACTTTCTAGTATGATAGATAATCATATTTATTTTGGAAACGAACTAGGTTTTAAGAAAGTGGTTTGGAAAAGATGTATGGACTTAAATGATAGACAATTAAGAAAAGTTGAAACTGGTCTATCTGGAGAAAAGAAAATAGTTCCAAGAGAAGATGGTTTTGATATAACGGTTGCATCAGAAATAATGGCAATTGTATGTTTATCAAAAGATTTAAAAGATTTAAAAGAAAAACTAGGAAATATAATTTTAGGTTATAATGCTGAAAATAAACCTATATTTGCAAGAGACTTAAAAGCAAATGGAGCAATGGCAGTTCTTTTAAAAGATGCAATAAAACCAAACCTAGTACAAACTTTAGAACACACTCCAGCAATTGTTCATGGAGGACCTTTTGCAAATATTGCTCATGGTTGTAATAGTGTTATTGCAACTAAAATGGCAATGAAACTTTCAGATTATGTAATAACAGAAGCAGGATTTGGGGCAGATTTAGGAGCAGAAAAGTTCTTAGATATAAAATGTAGAAAAGCAAGGTTAAAACCAGATGTAATAGTTTTAGTTGCAACTATAAAAGCAATTAAATATCATGGTGGAGTTGAAAAAGGAAAAATACAAGAAGAAAATATAGAAGGTCTAAAAAAAGGAATAGATAATTTGTATCGTCATATTGATAATTTGAAAAATAAATTTAGATTAAATGTAATAGTTGCATTAAATAGATACACATCTGATACTGAAAAAGAAATTAGATGGTTAGAAAACAATTTAAATGAAAGAGATATACCAATTAGTATAGTAGAAGGATGGGCAAAAGGTGGAGAAGGTGCAACTGATATCGCAACAAAGATTACAAAATTAGCAGAAGAAAAATCTGATTTTAAATTTATATATAATGATGAAGATACAATAGCCAAAAAGATTAAAAAAGTTGCAACAAAGATTTATGGTGCAAAAGATGTAGAATATTCAAACGAAGCAAAAGAAAAGATACAAATGATAGAAAATTTAGGTTATGGTAATTTACCTGTATGCATTGCAAAAACGCAATATTCATTTTCAGATGATCCTAAAAACTTAGAGTGTAATAATTGTTATAATATACATGTAAGAGATGTAGAATTAAAATTAGGTGCTGGGTTTGTTGTAGTACTTGCAGGAAAGATTATGACAATGCCAGGGCTTCCAAAAATTCCTGCAGCTGAAAATATTGATATTGATGACAATGGAAATATTGTAGGGATATTTTAGGAAACTAAAGTAAGTTTTTAAATTTAAGCTTTGCTTACCAGTAGTTTTGCTACCCTTTCAATTCCCTACGCAAAACTACTTAATTTAAAAACTTACTTATACATATTGATTTTAGATATTAAGCTAAAGAAAGAAGGTAAAAGGCATATGAAGAAACTACCTTATGGAATAAGTAATTTTGAAGAGTTAGTAAAAGATGGATATTATTATGTAGATAAAACAAAATACATAGAAAAATTAGAAAATCTGCCAGAAAAAAGAATAATGGTTTTAAGACCAAGAAAATTTGGGAAAACATTATTCACAAGTGTATTGGAAAATTATTATGATTTAAAAAAGAAAGATAAATTTAATAAATTATTTGGAGAAACATATATAGGAAAAAATCCAACTAAGTTAAAAAATGGGTATCATATATTAAAATTTAATTTTTCAGGAATAAATACGCAAGATGAAGAAACAACAATGAAAGGGTTTAAGGAAAATGTAACTATTTCTATAGATACATTTGTGAAAAATTATGAAATAGATTTCTATGTAAATCCTGAATTAACGATAGAGGGATTACTTAATAGTTTAATAGAAGCATTTAGGATACAAAAGCCAGAAGAGAAGATATATGTAATAGTAGATGAATATGACCATTTTGCAAATGAATTATTAGGATTTAAACCAGAACAATTTAAAAATTTAGTATCAAAAAATGGACAGGTAAGAAAATGGTATGAAATATTAAAAAAAGGAACAGAAACAGTTGTAGATAGAATATTTATAACAGGAGTAGCACCAATTACTTTAGATAGTATGACATCAGGGTTTAATATAATAAAAGACGAAACACAAGATAGAACTTTTAATGAAATGATGGGATTTACTAATAATGAATTAAAAATATTAATGAAAGAACAAGAAATATCTGAAGAAAAACAAAAAGAATTATTACCAATAATGAAAGAAAATTATGATGGATATAAGTTTTCATTAAAAGGAAAAGAAAGAATTTATAATTCAAATATGTGTTTATATTTTTTAAATGAGTATGTAAAATATAAGGAAATACCAGAAAAATTAGTAGATGTGAATATAGTAAGTGATTATAATAAAATAGGAAGTATGTTAAGATTATGCAAGAATGAAAATAGACTTGATATAATAGAAGAAACAGTATCGGGAGAAGGAATATTAACAGAAATAACACAAAAATTTAATCCAGAAATAGCATTTGGAGAAACAGAAATGGTATCAATGCTTTATTATTTAGGATATTTAACAATAGATAAAGAATTATTAGGAAAAGCAGAGTTAAAAATACCAAATAAAGTTATGAAAGAAATATATGGCGATTATTTCTTAAAAATATTAGATGAAGAGACAAATTTAATAATAGAAGAAAGAGAATATAATGAAATATTACAAGAAGTGGCGTTAGAAGGAAAGATAGATAAAGCAGTAGGTCTATTACAAAAATATTTAAATAATTTATCAAATAGAGATTACCAAAACTTTACAGAGAAATATGTAAAACTAATATTTTATTGTATAATGATGAACTTAAAAATATATAATGTAAAATCAGAAATGGAAGTACAAAGAGAATATCCAGATATAGTCTTAATACCAAAAGAAAAAGATAAGGGATATAATGCTATAATGATAGAATTTAAATATTTAAAGAAAACAGAAGAAAATAAATTGGAAGAAAAACAAAAAGAAGCAAGAAAACAAATAGAAAAGTATGCAAATACTGAAGAAATGAAGGAAATAAAGAATTTAAATAAATATACAGTAGTAGCTGTAAATGATAAAATATATGTAGAAAAAATTTAGATTATAAAATAAAAAACAAAAATTTTTAGACGGAATTTTTATGTAATTAAAATGTAATATTATAATTCTTGAATTTAATAAGTATTTTATATATAATTTTAACATAAGAAAAACATTAAAAAGGCTAAAGAAAAAGGAGAAAATAAAAATGAATATAAAAGCTAAAAACGTTGGTGCTGTAAGAGAGAGAGAGAGAGAGCTATACTTTAGTAAAATAAAGTGTAGTGTGTTTAACTTAGGAATAATTAATATAGACAGTAACAAACCTATAAAAATATAGGCTTTGTTGCTGTTTTTTGCATTCATAAAAGTTATTAAATTTTAATTTATAAAAAATATAAAACAAGGGGGAATTAAAAAATGAAAGAAAAATTAAAACAAAAGAAAGGAATTACACTAATTGCCTTAGTAATTACAATAATAGTATTATTAATATTAGCAGGAATAAGTATTGCAATGTTAACAGGAAATAATGGAATACTAACACAAGCACAAAATGCTAAAGAACAAAATACAGAAGGAAGTGAAATAGAAAAAATTAAATTAGCATATAATACACTGGCTACAAAATTAAATATTGGTGAAATAGAAAAAATAACAGCAGATAATATTAAACAAGAGATGATAAAAAACGGAGAAGATGAAAATAATATTGAAGTAGATGGAATGGAAGATGGAGTAAATTCAGATATAAATATTTATTTTAAAGATACACAAAACGAATATTTTATTAATGGTAAAGATAAGGAAGTATTTAACTTAAAAGATAATATAAAAATATATACATTCAGAAGTGGGAATAGTTTAATTTTTGCAGGTGCTATAAAAAGTTTAAATGTTAAAAGCGTTAAATTTACTATAAATAATAATGGAGATATAAAAGAACAAGAAGGAACTCGAGTTTATACTTATATAAGTGCAAAGGATGAAAATAATAATGATATAAAACTAGAACCTCAACAGTTAGATGCAAATTATTTTGCATATTTTTCTCTTAATAATATAAATACAGATAATCTAAATATATCTGCTAAATATTCTATTTTTTCAGATATAACTGGTAATTGTATAGATTCAGAAACAATAACTATAAATGATTTAAATCAAATTCCAACATAGGGAAGTTGGCAAAAATAGGTTTGAAATAATGAAAAATTTTTCATATATTCTTTGTGGCATGATTAATATAAAAATAATGTTTTTATATTAAATATTACATTTTTATTGTAAAAAGTATGTAAAGATGATAAAATTATACTGGAATGTAGGAATACTATTTTGTTAGGAGTTACTTTATGGGCAGAAAAGAGCGGTTTTATGCAGACATTATGTCTGCACATCTAGGGGTTACTGGCTCTTGTAATATTGTAACTGTAAGGCTTCCAAATGGCGACAAGTTCCACTTTATTGTTGATTGTGGACTGTTCCAAGGAAGTAAGGAAGAAGAAGACCGTAATAAGGAGATGATGTTTAATCCATATAATATTGATTTTTGTCTTGTTACTCATGGACATGCAGATCATATTGGTCGGTTGCCTCAATTGGTAAAGAAAGGGTATAGAGGAATTATCTATGCAACGAATGTTACGAGAAACATAATGGCATCAGCGTTGAAAGATAGTGCTAGAATAATACAAAGTAAGGCCAAAAGATATAAAGAAAAAGCTATCTACGATGATGGTGATGCTGAACATACAATGCAATATGTAAAAGGATGTGATTACAATCAATGGATTCACGTAAGAAATAATGTTGATGTAATGTTCCTTGGAAATAGCCATTTGTATGGTGCAGCTATGATTCTTGTAAGAATAAGTTACCAAGGAGAGAGGGACATCAATATACTTTTTACAGGAGATTACAACAACAAGAATCTTTTCTTTGATTCAGAACCTATACCAGATTGGGTATATGAACTACCACTTACAATTGTGCAAGAGTCTACTTATGGATATATGAACTTTTCCGAAATCAAGGAGACTTTTGTAGACAATGTCGTTAAATGTGTAAGTAAAGGGGGAACAGTTGTAATTCCTGCTTTTGCTCTTGGTCGTATGCAAGAAGTTCTTTATAAGCTTAAAGTCCTGCAAGACCTAGGAACTCTTCCTTTGGGAGTTACTATATATGTCGATGGTAAGCTTGGTATTATGTACACAGGAATGTGTAAAAATGGTATGCTTGATATCAAGGAAGAGATGAGAGATTTCCTTCCCAGTAATGTTGTGTTCGCTGATAAAACGGCTAGAGGTGTGATTTTACAAGATAATGCCGCTAAAATTATCGTAACAACTTCTGGTATGGGTTCTCATGGTCCTGCAGAAACTTATATTCCTAGTTACATAACTAAGAAAAATGCACTTATTCAGTTTACTGGTTATGTAGCAGAAGGAACCCTAGGAAGAGAACTGAAGGATGCACCAAAGGGCGAAACTGTAAAAATTCGAGGAGTCCTTTACAAGAAACAGGCAGAAATTGAGTATACCAATGAATTTTCTGCACATGCTAAAGCTGATGAAATGATTGGCTTCTTGCAAAGGTTTGAAAAACTCAATCTTGTGCTTATAAATCATGGAGAAGCACATGTTAAGGACATTTTTGCTAGACGAATATTAAGAGAGGTCGATGCAAAGAATGTTGCAATACTTGGTCAATATTTCCATAGAATTAATCCATATGGCTTAGTCACTAGTAAGTCAACTAAGTTCTTGTAACTCCATAGGAAGCATCCAAAGTGGGTGCTTCCTTATTTTAAACTCGAAGAACTCGAGGGAATAGTGATGAGGGTAAATAGCATTCCAGTTATGATTACTCATTACAATTATTCTGATGCTACTAAACTCTATAAAGAGTGGCGGAGGAAGAAGTTTGGAGAGCAACTTTCTAAATTCAAGCAACTTCGGCTACCAAATGTAGGATAATTTCTACAAAACAGAAAGAAGTCTTAAGGCTTCTTTCTGTTGCTATAAAAATAAAAGTATTTTAGGTAAAAGCTAACCAAACTCTTGTTTTTGCTTAAAAATTATAGTATAATACTTTGGGGTGAAAAGATGAACGATAAAATAATAATAAAGGGAGCAAAAGAACATAATTTAAAAAATATAGACTTAGAAATACCAAGAGATAAATTAGTAGTAATAACAGGACTTTCAGGTTCTGGAAAATCTAGTTTGGCATTTGACACATTATATGCAGAAGGACAAAGAAGATATGTAGAAAGTTTATCTTCATATGCAAGACAATTTTTGGGACTAATGGAAAAGCCAAATGTAGAAAGTATAGAAGGTTTGTCTCCTGCTATTTCAATAGATCAAAAAACAACATCTAAAAATCCTCGTTCTACAGTAGGAACTGTAACAGAAATATATGATTATATTCGTCTACTTTATGCTAGAATTGGAGTTCCATATTGTCCTAATTGTGGAAAAAAGATAGAAAAACAAAGTATAGATCAAATAATAGATAATATAATGAGCCTTCCTGAAGGAACAAAGATACAAGTATTAGCACCAGTAGTTAGAGGTCGTAAAGGAGAATATACAAAGCAACTAGAAGAATATCAAAAAGAAGGTTTTGTAAGGGTAAGAATAGATGGAGAGAACTATGAATTATCTGATGATATAAATTTGGATAGAAAGAAAAAACATAATATTGAGCTAGTTGTAGATAGATTAGTTATAAAACCAGACATTACAAGTAGACTAACAGAATCAGTGGAAATAGCTTTAAAACATGCAGATAAACTTGTTCTAATAGATGTAAGAGGACAAGAGTCTAAACTTTATAGTTGTAATTATGCATGTCCTGATTGTGGATTTAGTTTTCCTGAACTTACGCCTAGAATGTTTTCATTTAATAATCCTTTTGGTGCATGTCCAGTCTGCACAGGTATAGGCTATTTAATGAAAATGGATGAGGACTTGATAGTACCAGATAAAAATAAAACATTGTATGATGGAATAAAAGCATTTGGTGCAAGTAGTATGAAAAGAAATGATACAATGGCAAAAATGTATTTTGAAGCAATAGGAAAGCATTATGGAGTAGATATAAGAAATAAAAAGATAAAAGATTTGCCACGTTGGTTCATGGAAAAAATTCTTTATGGTACAGGAGATGAAGAAATAGATTTTGAATATGAATCATATGCAGGAACAAGAAAGTTTACTTCTGCCTTTGAAGGAGTACTTCCAACATTAGATAGACGTCATAATGAAACAAAATCACAAGGAATGAGAGATTTTTATGAAATGTATATGACAAATTCAGAATGTCATGCTTGTCATGGAGCTAGATTAAAACCTGAAATTTTATCTATTAAAGTAGGAAAGAAGAATATCAATGAATTAACAGCAATGCCAATAAACAAAATAAAAAGTTATTTAAATAATTTGGAATTAAATAAAACACAGGCTATGATTTCAGAATTAATTTTAAAAGAAATAGATCAAAGATTACAATTCTTGATAGATGTAGGACTAGAATATTTAACATTATCTAGAAACGCAGGATCACTATCAGGAGGAGAAGCACAAAGAATACGACTCGCAACACAAATTGGTTCGGGATTAACAGGAGTTCTTTATATATTAGATGAGCCAAGTATAGGACTTCATCAAAGAGATAATGATAAACTTTTAGCGACTTTAAAAAAATTAAGAGATTTAGGAAATACGTTACTTGTTGTAGAACATGATGAAGATACTATGTATGCAGCAGACCAAATAATAGATATTGGACCAGGAGCAGGAACTCATGGTGGAAGAGTCATGGCACAGCGGTACTGCAGAAGAGATAAAAAAGGTAGGAGATTCTGTAACTCGGACAATATTTAAGTGGAAGAAAGAAAATACCAGTACCTAAAAAGAGAAGAAAAGCATTAAAGTCAAAAGTAATAGAAGTACAAGGAGCTACTGAAAATAATTTAAAAAATATAAGTGTTAAATTTCCACTAGGGGTATTTAACTGTGTAACAGGTGTATCAGGTTCAGGAAAGTCAACACTTGTAAATGAGGTTTTATATAAAACTATTGCAAAAGAATTAAATGGCTCAAATGAAAAACCAGGAAAATGTAAAGGCGTTAAAGGTCTACAAAACATAGATAAGATAATAAATATTGACCAATCTCCTATTGGAAGAACTCCTAGGTCAAATCCTGCAACATATACAGGTGTATTTGATTTGATTAGAGATATATTTGCATCTACTGAAGAAGCAAAACTAAGAGGATATCAAAAAGGAAGATTTAGTTTTAATGTAGCTGGTGGTAGATGTGAGAGTTGTAATGGTGATGGAGTTCATAAAATAGAAATGCATTTTTTACCTGATATATATGTGCCTTGTGAAGTATGTAAAGGAAAACGTTATAATCGCGAGACATTAGAAGTTAGATATAAAGGTAAAAATATTGCAGATGTGTTAGACATGACTGTAGAGGAAGCATTAAGCTTTTTTGATAAGTTACCTAAAATAAAAAATAAGATTCAGACATTATATGATGTAGGATTAGGTTATATTAAACTTCGGACAACCATCAACAACTTTATCAGGAGGAGAAGCTCAAAGAGTTAAGCTTGCAACTGAACTATCAAAAAGAGCAACTGGTAAAACACTTTATATTCTAGATGAACCAACAACAGGTCTTCACATTGCAGATGTTCATAAGTTGGTAAATATATTACAAAGATTAGTTGATACTGGTAACACTATTATAGTAATTGAACATAATTTAGACTTAATTAAAACTTGTGACCACATTATTGACTTAGGACCAGAAGGTGGAGATAATGGTGGAGAAATAGTAGCTTGTGGAACGCCAGAACAGATTTGTAAAAATGAAAGAAGCTATACAGGAAAGTTCTTGAAAAAGTATTTAGAATAAAAAATTAAGGTAATTATTTTAGTAATTACCTTTTTAGTTATTTCTATTGAAAAAATTATTAAAACATGATAATATAATTATGTCAAGTATTATGAGAACGTAGATATTTTCTATGCTTAGAAATTGGAGTTAAAATATGGATGTTAAAGAAAGAAGAAAAAATGTAGAAAAATTATACAAGAGTGGGACAAAGTCTGAAAAAATAGCAAAATTATTAGGTATATCTGTTAGAACAGTAGAAAGAGATATTTCTTTTTTACAAGGACATAACAAAGAAAAAACAGAAGAAACAATCTTATCTGTTCACCGTGAAATAATATCAAGAAGGAAAAAAGAAGAAGAGCCAGAAGTACCTAAACTAAAAAGAAGTAAAGAAGTTGCTAAAAGAAGAGAAAATGTTGCAAGATTATATACCAAAGGAAAAACTGTAAGAGAAATAGCAGAAGAATTAGGAGTAACTGTCCCAATTATTTATCAAGATATAAGACTTTTAATAAAGGAAGGAAAAGTAGAAAAAAGAGAAAAGTCTGATATTAATGGTAAAAAAGAAGGAAGAAAAAGAAGTAAAGAAGTTGCTAAAAGAAGAGAAGAAGTTGTAAGATTATATACCAAAGGAAAAACCGTAAGAGAAATAGCAGAAGAATTAGGAGTATCTGTCTCAATTATTTATCAAGATATAAGAATTTTGATAAAGGAAGGAAAAATAGAAAAAAGAGAAAAGTTTGATATAAATGATAAAGAAGAAGGAAGAAAAAGAAGTAAAGAAGTTGCTAAAAGAAGAGAAGAAGTTGCAAGATTGTATACCAAAGGAAAAACTGCAAGAGAAATAGCAGAAGAATTAGGAGTAACTGTCCCAATTATTTATCAAGATATAAGACTTTTAATAAAGGAAGGAAAAGTAGAAAAAAGAGAAAAGTCTGATATTAATGGTAAAAAAGAAGGAAGAAAAAGAAGTAAAGAAGTTGCTAAAAGAAGAGAAGAAGTTGTAAGATTATATACCAAAGGAAAAACCGTAAGAGAAATAGCAGAAGAATTAGGAGTAACTGTCCCAATTATTTATCAAGATATAAGACTTTTGATAAAGGAAGGAAAAATAGAAAAAAGAGAAAAGTTTGATATAAATGGTAAAAAAGAAGGAAGAAAAAGAAGTAAAGAAGTTGCTAAAAGAAGAGAAGAAGTTGTAAGATTATATACCAAAGGAAAAACTGTAAGAGAAATAGCAGAAGAATTAGGAGTATCTGTCTCAATTATTTATCAAGATATAAGGATTTTAATAGAAGAAGGAAAAATAGAAAAAAGAGAAGAAAAAAAATCTCAAAAAAATAGTGAAAATGAAAAGAGAAAAATAAGTAGAAGAGCAGAAGAAAAAAATGAGAAGCCAGAAATAGACGTTGATGAAGAAACAACTCCTCAAGAAAGCAAATATATGAAAATAGATGCATTATATAGAGAAAATAAAAGTTATGGAGAAATAGCTGATGAGTTAAATTTAAGTATTCTAGAAGTTATGGAATATTTACAACAAATAAAATTAAACAAATCTACTGAAGCTGTAATTAGTGATAGAAAAACAATGGTTAAAAAATTATATGAAGAAGGAAAAACATTAGAAGAAATAGCAAATGACTTAAATATATCAGAAGCTTTAGTAAAAGAAGATTTATTAGCTTTTGGAATAATACCTGGACTAGAATTAGTAAAAGAAAAAAGAAAAGAAGAACAAAGTCAAGATAAGCAAGAATCAGAAGAAGAAAAAATAGTAAATAAAAAAGAAGTAATTGGAAAAACTCCTAAAAGTCATATATTGGGTATAAAGGAAAGAAGAGAAAAAGTAGAAAAGTTATATGACGAAGGAATGGAAGAAGAAGAGATAGCAAGTAAGTTAGGTGTTTCAGTTCGTGTAGTAAGAAGAGATATAGAGGCTCTACTAGATGCTAGAATGATACAGGATAAAAGTACTAAAGCGAAAATAGATGATAATTTAAAAAAAGAAGAAGAAGCAAGAATTTTAAAAAGAAGAGAACAAATAGAAAGATTATATAAAGAAGGAAAATCTGCTCAAGAGATAGCAGAAGAATTAGGAATATCTAAAGAAATAGTGATTGAAGATATAAAAATTCTAATTAGAGATGGTAAATTACCAAAAGGAAATCGTAAAGAGTTTTCCAAAGATAGAAAAGAAAGAATAGTAAATAGAAGAAAAAAAATATTTGAGGAAAGAAGGAAAAAAGTAGCAGAATTATATAATGAGGGAAGGTCATTAGAAGAAATAGCAGAAAAATTAGGGGTTACTGTTTGGATAGTAAGGAATGATATAAACGTTTTAGTTAGAAGAAAAATTATAAAAAGAAGAGTAGATAAACAAGTAAAAAAAGAAAGTGAAGGAAATGAGATAAGAAAAGAGGAGGATGAAGAAAGAAGAAAAAAGGTAGAAAAGTTATACAATGAAGGGACAGCAGTTGCAGAAATAATTCAAAGATTAAATGTATCAAGAAATAAAATATATCGGAGACATAGATGTACTAGAAAAAATGGGAAGAATTAAGAGAAGAAGCAGCAAAGAAGAGTTAGAGCTTGGAAGAAAAAGGAGAGAAAGAATAAATTCAGAAAGAAGAGAACAAATTATAGTTTTATATAATAAAGGAATTAGTAGTAGTGAAATGGCTAAAATGTTTGGTGTAACAATTTTTGTAATAGAAAATGATATAAACTTTTTATTTAAAGCTGGTAGAATAGTTGATAAAAAAGAAAAAGAAAAATCTATTAGAACTAAAGAAGAGGAAATGTATTATAATAGCATGATAAAAAGTATAAAGCTATTTATTCAAAAAGGAGAGTTCAATAATGTAATAGAATATATTAAAATGTTAAAAGCGGAAGTTAAATTAACTAGATTAGAAATAGAAAAATTAGATAAACTGGTTGAATTAATTATAGTAAGATTATATAAAGAAAGAAATAGTTTAGAGGCTATATCAAAAAAATTAAATATGGATGAAGATATTGTAAGAAGATATATAGATAATAATTATAGTATACAAGAAAGAAGCCAAAAAACATATAATAGAGGATTAGAAGAAGAAAAATAAACTAGATAAAACTAAAAAAATAGAAAGATACACTTGTATCTTTTTATTTTTTTATAAACTTGAAAAAGTATAAAAAATATGATATAATAATTATGTTAATTTAAAGGAGATGAGTTAATGGAAAATTACATAATAAAGGAATTTATGGATTCAAATTCTGAGAGAAAATCAGAAAAAAAGCTAAAAAGAAATGATATAGATTATATTAGAAGAAAAAAAGTAATAGAAGTATTTGAACAAGCAAATGGATTTATGGGACCAGAAGAAATAGCAGATGCATTAGATATTGATATAGAAAAAGTAAAAGGATATTTGGGTAAAACAAGAATAGAAAGATATGAAAGATTGAAATCAGGCGAAGATATAGAAGATTCTGAAGAAGAAAATAGAGGAAAAAGTAAATCAGATAAAGTTTCTGATGTTACAGTAAAACAGCCAGAAAGGTTGACTGCAAATAGAGTAAAAAAATTAGCTGATGAAAGAAATTCAAGAATAATAGCTATGCATGCAGAAGGATTAAGTATTGAAGAGATTGCTAGTAAAGAAAGATTAACACCTGACCAAGCAAAAGAAATTTTTCTATCATTAGGATTAAGTATATATACACAAGAAGAAATTTTAGAGATGAGAAGAAAAGCAGAAGAAGAAAGAAAAAATAGAGAAGAAGCAGAAAGATTAGAAAGAAAAAGAAGTAGACAAAGAACATGGATTAGAGAAAAAAGAGCAAAGATAAAAGCTGAGAAGCAAAGGCAAGAAGCAGAGAGAAAAGAAGAAGAAACAGGAGTTGTTTTAATAAGAAATTTTGAAGACTTAAAAAGAGCTATGAGGCTTCTTTTAAAACAGGGAAAATCAAAACAAGCAATAGAACTTGGAGAACATTTTTTAGATGATGAGAATATTTTAAGTGGAGAAGAAAAATCAAGCTTATTTTTATCAATAGAAGAACTAAAAGAAATAAGAAAAGCATATAAAAGAAGAGAAAAAAGAGAAAAAAGAGAAAGAAAAATTGAAACTTCAAGAAATGGTGAAAATGAGCAAATGGAAGAAAAATAGATAAGATTTAAGAAGAAAATATTTTTAAAAATATTTTCTTTTATTTTGTATAAAAAATATTAAAATATAAAAAACTAAAGAAAAATGGAGGGATTTTAATGTATAATTTTAGAACAGATTTAGCAACTGAAAGAAGAGATATTTACCAAAAGGTAAGTAAACAAGTAGGTGAAATTGATGGAATTGAAAGCACGAAAGAGGAAGTAAATGAAAATATAAAAGTAGAAAGAGTAAAAATAACAAATGAAAATGGAGAAAAAGCAATTGGAAAACCAGTAGGAAATTATATTACAATAGATATAAAGAAATTAAAAATAGCTATGGAAGAAGAAATAGAACAAGCAGCAAATACTTTATCAAATGAATTAAAGAAAATTTTAGATGAGCACGTAGATAAACAAGGAGAAATTTTAGTTGTAGGACTTGGAAACATTTATGTGACCCCAGATAGTTTAGGACCAAAAGTAATTAATGAAATAGATGTAACAAGACATATTATAAATTATTTGCCACAATATGTAGATAAAGGAACAAGAATGGTAAGTGCGATTGCACCAGGAGTTCTAGGAACAACAGGAATAGAAACAGTCGAAATATTAAAAGGAATAGTAGATAATATTCATCCAAAACTTGTAATAGTAATTGATGCATTAGCATCTAGAAGTATAGAAAGAATTAGTAGTACAATTCAAATTTCAGATACAGGTATAGTGCCAGGAGCAGGTGTTGGAAATACAAGAAGTGAAATAAGTATTAAAACATTAGGAATACCAGTAATTGCAATTGGAATACCAACTGTTGTAGAAACAGCGGTCTTAGTAAATGATAGTTTAGATTTATTCATAGGAAAGTTACAAGATGAGGCAAAGTCGAATGAATATTTAAATAAATTAAAAGAAGAAGATAATTATGAAGAGATAAAAGAAGCTTTGATGCCTAAGGATTATAATCTAATAGTAACTCCAAAAGAAATAGACGAGTTAATAGAGAATATGAAAGAGGTAGTTGCTATAGGAATAAATAACAGTCTTTAACAAACTAATTAAAATAGTTGATTTTTAAAACAAATAGAAATATAATAAAAAAGAAAATAAAACAAAAAAAGGAAAATAAAATGGGAAAGTTAATAGAAGAAATAAGAAAAGAAAAAAGAGCGGCAGAAAAAAGAAAGAAAGATGAGAAAGAAAAGATAGAACATAAAAAAGGAATAGAAGAGTTGATAGTAGAATTAAGGAATAAAAAAGGCTTGTCTAGAATAGAACTATTAGAAAAATTAGAAGATAGTAATCTTACGGAAAATGATATAAAAAAATGGGAAATAGGACTAAGCTATCCTGACTTAGATACAATTTATAAATTATCAGAAATATATAGAATTCCGAGTACAGAATTTGTAAAAGCCAAAAATAATAGTTATGAAAACGGATTAGCCGGAATAAATAAAAAAATTATAAGATGGTTTGTATATACGTTAAATGTATCTTTTTATATTGGGGTAGTGTTTACTACTATTTTATATGTTGTTATTTTTATATTAGCATTATGCTTTTTTGTGACAGTAGCTTATCAAGTAAAGGCTTCGTAATAATAAATAAAAAATAAATTTAAATGAAGAAAAAAGTAAAAAAATATTGAAAAAATGAAACTGTTAATATATAATTTAAATATAGTAATTGAAAATGTGAGGAGAGAAGTAGTATGGAAGAAAAAAATAAAGATTTGAAAGAAGAAAATAAAAAAGTAGAAACAAAAAAAGAAGTAAAAAAAGATGAAGCAAAATTTCAGAAAGTAGATAAAAAAGAAACTAAGAAAGAGACAAAAAAAGATGACAAAAAAGAAAATAAGCAAGGAACGACTAAGAAAACAGCATGGATACCAACAGTTATAACTGTAGTAGTTGTATTATTAGTTGCAGCATTATTAACAGTAATGATAGTAACATCAAGTGCACCTAAAAAATCATTAGATGCATTACTTACTAATTTAAAAGCAGGAGATTTTGAAAAAGCACAAGAATATATAAGTGGAAATCTTTCTCTTTCTACAGATAATTTAGATCAAGAAACACAAAAATTATTATTTAATAAATTACAATGGAAAATAGATAAAGTAACAGAAAACGATAATAATACAGCAATTATTGAAGTAGAAATAACAACAAAGGATTTTCAAACAATTATAAATAATTATATGCAAAAAGCTTTAGAAGCAGTAAGAGGTGCAATTACTGGTAACGAGAGTAATGAAACTTTTTCAAGTGAAGATTTTGAAAAATATCTTATAGAAGAACTTCAAAATGAAGAAATAAAAACAACAACAATAAACGTAACAGTAAATGCAATTAAAGAAGATAAGGAATGGAAAATAGTTTCTGATGAAGATTTAATTAATGCATTACTTCCTGGATTACAAGAAACTGAAAACTCATTATCATAAAAGTGAAATCCCAATATCAAATGGTATTGGGATTTTTTTCTTCCTTAGAAGTTTTATATAAATTACAAATACTACAGTCAGTACAAATATAAACTTTATTTTCAAATATAGTTTGAAGTGTATTTATAAATTCATCTACATAAATATCAATTAAATGAATATATATTTTTTTAGGAAGAAGAGTCAATAAAGAATTTAATGTATAGTTATTAGAAGAAAAAGAAATATCACTTAAGTATTTATTATTTAAGTTATCTTGTGAAATATCTATAATTTGTTTATTTTCATCTAATAAAATCGTATTTGAATTAGAATAAATTATATGAACTAATTCACAATTAGAATTTTGAGAATTAATATATATCTTTAATAATGAGATAAATTCTAGATATTCTTTTTCTATAACATAGCTATTAACAGCTTTAGTAACTAAATCGTCTAAAATATTAAAATATTTTTTTAATCTGAAATTTGTAAAACCTTTTAAATACAAATTTTTATTATCCAGCAAAAATTCATAAAAAGAATCATAAAGCACTTTAAATTTTTTGTCGAAATTAGTAGAAAAATTTTCTGACATAATATCAAAACATATATCCGTAATATTTTTCCTTTCATTTATATCAAAATAAAAATAGTTTTGTATAAGTAATTTATTTATAAAATCTTCTTCTAACTCATCAATTACTAAAAGAGATAAGATACTTGATATTTTATCTAAAAAAATATAATTATTAGAACCTCTGTAGTGGATAATTATATTTTGGTAATGTTTAAACTTTTGTATTGAAAAACAGATATCATTTAGTTCTAAATATTTCAGCTCATTTAGCAAATATTCTATTAATTTAGAATTATTTGTTTTTATACATAGTGATTTCATAAATAGAATCTCCTCTCTAAAAAATAGTATCTACTAAATGATTAAAACTTATACATTATAGTATGCGAAGCTTAAAAAAATGTAGCTTGTCAAAAAAATAAGATGAAGAAAAATCTTCATCTTATTTAAAAAATTATTTATAAATAGTATAATCAATATCAGGGAATAAACAATCTTTCTCATTAATATTTTTTAAGAAGCTTTCATCTATTTTATCATCTTTAATTTGATAATATAATTTGGTAAAACGCCCAATATGGTCTTTAATTCTTTTTTTAGCATAATCGACCATTGTTCCATTTGTAATAATAAATAGCCAATCACTACTTTGAGCAAGTAAAAGCTCTCTTGCACATTGATTTAATGCTTCTTTTTTTATTCCACTAGCATTAGGATAAAGGTTTGCAAGTTCACACATTCTATCTCCTGCAACATGAAGGTGTCTATGAACATAATCATTTGATTGATTAAGCCATACTTCACTATAACCATTGGCTCCCCAACTAGAACGACATGGTGTTGCTACTTGAATTTCTGGATATTTATCAATATATTCAGATGGTGTAATTAATTTAAAACTACAATCATCGTAATAAATTTTTTTAAACAAAATGTATAACCAATAAGGACCTTCATACCACCAATGACCATAAAGCTCAGCATCATATGGACATAGAATAATTGGAGGCTTATCCATAAATGAAGCTAAATGATTTATTTGAGCTGTTCTACAATCTAAGAAATGTCCTGCTTGCTTTTCAGCAGAATCTTTAGCCCATTGTACATTATAATAGTCTTTAAATTCTGTCTTGCCAGTAATTCTATAATATTTAATACCAGTAGGAACTCTAACACCATCATGCGCGATATAAGGTTTTATATAATCATAATCTTGAATGTCATAACCTATATCACGGTAAAATTCACGGTAGTTAAAATCTCCAGGATAACCATCAATAGAACTCCAAACTTGTCTTGAAGATTCTATGTCACGACCGAATGCAACTACTCCTCTAGGAGAAACAATAGGAGCAAATGTTCCGTAAATAGGAGTAGGGTCAGCATATAAAATACCATGTGACTCAGTAATTATATATTCAATTCCAAATTCTTTTAAATATTTATCAGATTCTGGAACATAGCCACATTCAGGAAGCCAAATGCCACGAGGCTTTTTTCCGAAATATTTTTCATATGTTTGAACACCAACAGCAATTTGTGCTCTGATAGTTTTTTCATTAACATACAAAATAGGGAAATATCCATGTGTTGCACCACAAGTAATAATTTCCAATTTGCCTATATCCTGGAAATGTTTAAAACCTTGAATTATATTACAATTAAAAACGTCTCTAAATAATCTTAAATCATCGCTATATCTGTCATAATAGTAATGAGAAAGTTTATTTAATCTTTCGTCTCCAGCAGTTCTTTTTATTTCTTTTTCTGATAGTTCTATTTGTCTTTTTAAATAGTTAATGTATTTTTTTTGTAATAATTTATTATCAAGCATTGAAAGTAAAGGTGGGGTAATTGACATTGTAAGTCTATAATCAACACCTTCATCTTCTAATCTTTTAAAATTTCTAAGTAATGGTAAATATGTTTCCGATATAGCTTCATAAAGCCATGATTCCTCTAAATAATCATCACTTTCTGGATGATGAATAAAAGGAAGATGTGCGTGTAACACGAAACTTACATAACCTTTTTTCTCTTGCATAATTTATAATCTCCTTTGTTAAGACAATGAGTGACGAATCTCTTTTGTCTCGAATTTATTTGTCGTTTTTTGTCTATAATATAACCAAAAAAGATGAGACACCCAAAAGACCTGTCTTGCAGTGTCTCATATATTTTTATGAAGATGGATGTGATGAAGGATTTTTTAAATCATAAATTTCTTCAACATCTTCATTTTGATATATTTCTTTATATAAATCATAAATATCATAAATTTTACCCATACTTGTAATAAATGAGAGAGTATTAATTGGCTTTTCTGTAATAGTTCCTGTTTTTACATTTCTGTAATAAACCATTTTTTGTTCTTTATTGAATAAAATCCTATCATTTGGAGCTTCCATTTCATTAGATGTTGCAACATAAATATATTCGTCTTTTAATTTCTCATTTTTTACAATAGGACGTCTACCAAGTTCTATTCTGTAATCACATTTACTATCAGCTACATGTAAATACCAACTATTTGCAAAATCATTAATCTCTACTTCAAAACTATAGCCTAAAGTATCATTATAAATTATTAAAACTGGTTTCGAGTTCTGGAAAAAGTTTTCACCATATTCTTTTTCATAATTTTTTCTATCTTCATCAGAAATATCCCAATAAATAAATAAAGTGTTAGGTGTCTGAGCCAAAACTTTTACAATAGTTTGATTATAACGATAAGGTAAATCATAATATTCTACTGGCTCTACTTTTTTAGATTTGGTTGCTACCTTTTTTCTTGTTGTTGTTTTTTTAGTAGTAGATTTTTTTGTTGTAGTAGTACTTTTAGTTGCAGTCTTTTTAGAAGTAGCAGTAGTTTTTTTCCTTGTAGATGTAGATGATTTTTTTGTAGTTGTTTTTGCTTCTTTTTTTATAGGTTCTTCTTTACTTTTTGTTGTTTTTTTAGTTGTAACAGCTTTTTTAGTAGAAGTAGATTTTACTTTTTTTGCTTCTTTTTCTTTATTTTCTGATTCAATTTGTTCTTTTGTTCTTCTTGGCATTTTAATCCTCCTATGTAATCTCTAAACTTTCCTTTATATATTATACTAAAACGAAAATAAATTCAAGACTAAAAAGTAACTTTTTTAAAATATATTTTATAAAAGCTAAAAAACAAATAAACTAAAAAATAAAGAGCAAGTATACTCTTTATTTAACATCTTTTTTTGATATTCCGTGTTGTTCTAAAAGTTCCGGACGATTTAAATATCTGATGAAAGATCTAAAAGAAGAAGCATAATAATATCCATCACAAATTCTTTCATCTCCAACAAAGGCAATTGTAATACATTTTTCTTTTCTTATTTCATCATCTTCATAGATATAACTTTTTTTCTTTTTACCCATAGCAAAAAACATGCTAGTTGTACCAAAGTTATATAAATGATGGTAAATAGTATCTATACCAAGTGAACCAACATTAGTAAGAAATGCACTTGTGTGAAATGGACTAGCATTAATTATTTTTCTTGGCAATAAACCATGCTTATCTAAAAATCTAAATGTGTTTACTGCAAATTTGACTATAACTGTTGGAGTTTTCGATAAAGCACCTGCTAAATTATCTGTATTATTGGAAGTAGCAGTATCTTTGTTTTGTTTTATTGCACATTCCAACTTATCTTTTATTTCAAAGATGTTTTCAGTTCCATCATATCTGATTTTTAAAGTAGTCTCTTGTCCATCATCTGATAAACTTTTCTTGATTGCAAGTGAAAGATATATTCCATCTCTTGCATATAATCTACCGGTTCATTGCAAATCTATTTAAAGAAGGACGTTCTGCAATTATTCTAACAACAGTTGCATAAATAATATCCATATATGATAATCTTA
This sequence comes from uncultured Clostridia bacterium, assembly GCA_944386415.1. GTDB lineage: Bacteria > Bacillota > Clostridia > TANB77 > CAG-508 > CAG-269. The sequence continues at coordinate 29,930 of CALXAY010000004.1, forward strand.
TTCCTTCCTCTAATTTTTTAGAAATATATTCATCCATTCCATTTAAAACAATATCTTGTTTAAAATATACCTGTGAATCATTTCTTGTAAGCATAACATTTGGTATTATTTTAAAAAATGGTGGAACATTTTTTATTTTTCTCCCGTCTGATCTGTATCCAAACATTTTAAAACCCTTTTTATTTTTTATAAAAATGTTGTATAAAATTATATAAACAATTTATAAATATTTTATTAAATTTTAAATGATTTTTAATAAAAAAGTCAAGAATAATGTCGAAAATAGTAGAATAAAAATAATTTTATATATTTCTACTATAAAATAATACAAATACTGTAAAAAAGATAATAGTTTTATATTAAAAGTTTTTGACCGCTTATTCTAATTGAAAAAATAAAAAATAACATATATAATAACAAAAGTTAGAACATATTACTGTAAAGGAGGAAAAACCTTGATAATAGATAAAGTAAAAAAGTTAAACGCAGAAGAAAAAGTGAAGGTAAGAAATGAAAAAGCATCAGATAGAATGATTGGAAAATGGGTTAAATGTGATAATTGTAAAGAAATAATTTACAAAGAAGATTTTCATAAAAATTTAAGTGTATGTCCTAATTGTGGAAAACATTTCAGATTATCAGCAAGAAGAAGAATAAAACAAATAGCAGATGAAGGAACATTTGAAGAAATAGGTGGAGACATATTAACAAAAGATCCATTGAATTTTGAAGGATATTTAAAAAAAGTAGAAAGTTTGAAAGAAAAAACTAAAATAGATGAAGCAGTGAAATGTGGAACATGTGAAATCGAAGGACAAAAAGCAGTTTTAGGAGTAATGGACGGAAATTTTCTTATGGGAAGTATGGGGGAAGCTGTTGGTGAAAGAATAACCTTAGCAATTGAAACAGCAATAAAAAAGAAGTTACCATTAATAATGTTTTGCGTATCAGGCGGAGCAAGAATGCAAGAAGGAATAGTATCATTAATGCAAATGGCAAAGACATCAGCAGCAATAGCAAAATTAAATGAACATGGTCTTTTATACATATCAGTACTAACAGATCCAACAACAGGAGGAGTAACAGCAAGTTTTGCAAGTTTAGGAGATATTATTTTAGCAGAGCCAAAAGCATTAATTGGGTTTGCAGGACCAAGAGTTATAGAACAAACAATAAAACAAAAGCTACCAGAAGGATTCCAACGTTCAGAATTTTTACTAGAACATGGTTTCATAGATAAAATTGTAGAAAGAAAAGATATGAAAGAAACACTAGCAAAACTTATTAGACTACATACTAAAGGGGGAAAATAAAATGTCAAAAATAACAGCATGGGATAAAGTAACTTTAGCAAGACAATTAGATAGACCAAAATCTTTAGATTATATAAATTCTTTATTTGAAGATTTTATAGAACTTCATGGGGATAGAAATTTTGGAGATGACAAGTCTATTGTTGGAGGAATAGCAACTTTAGATGGAAAACCAATAACTGTAATAGGAGAGCAAAAAGGAAAAAACGTAAAAGAAAATATGGAAAGAAACTTTGGTATGCCAGAGCCAGAAGGATATAGAAAAGCACTAAGATTAATGAAACAAGCAGAAAAGTTTAAAAGACCAATAATAACATTTATAGATACACCAGGAGCATATCCAGGAATGGGAGCAGAAGAAAGAGGACAAGGAGAAGCAATAGCAAAAAATTTGATGGAAATGGCAAGGATAAAAGTACCAATAATATGCATTGTAATTGGTGAAGGCTCAAGTGGAGGAGCTTTAGCAATAGGTGTTGGAGATAAAGTAGTAATGCTTGAAAATGCTGTATACTCTATTCTTTCACCTGAAGGATTTGCAAGTATATTATACAAAGATTCAAGTAAAGCAAAAGAGGCGGCAGAAAATATGAAATTAACAGCAAATGATTTGAAAAAATTAGGAATAATTGATAAAATAATCAAAGAACCAGAAAATGGTGCACAAAATGACTTTGATACAATAGTAAATGATATAAAGAAATACCTAGTTCAAAATATAAAAAAACTAGAAGAATTAACGGAAAAAGAATTATTAAATCAGAGATATGAAAAATTTAGAAATATGTAATGTCCAATTGGGGACGTTTCCTTTTGGACATTTTGCCCAATTAGGGACACTTTATAGTAAAGGATAATAAAAATTAAATAAAAACAAGGAGGAATTAAAATGATTTTAAAAGGAAAAAAAGTAGTAATTATGGGAGTAAGAAACAAATGGAGTATAGCTTGGGGTGCAGCTATGTCAGCTTATGAGCAAGGAGCAGAAGTTATTTGCACTTGTGCAGAAGAAAATTTGGAAAAAGTAAACAAATTATTAGAAGAATTACCAGGTTCAAAAGCATATGCATTAGGAGATGTAAGTTATGATGAAAATATCGAAAAATGTTTAGATGAAATAAAGAAAAATCATGGTAAAGTAGATGGAGTTCTACATGCAATAGCACATGCCAATTCAGAAGATTTAAGAAATGATTTCATTTTAACTTCAAGAGATGGATTTGCTCATGCAAATGATGTAAGTAGCTATTCATTAATCGCAATAGTTAGAATGCTAAAAGAGAAAGATATGTTAAATGAAGGAGCAAGTATTGTAGCTTATACATATTATGGTTCTGAAAAAGCAATAGAAGGATATAATGTAATGGGTGTTGCAAAAGCGGCACTAGAAGCAAGCATTAGATACTTAGCAAGAGATTTAGGAAAAGATGGTATGAGAATAAACGGAATTTCAGCAGGACCAATCAAAACATTATCAGCAAAAGGAATCAAAGATTTTAATTCAATATTAGATGTAGTAGAAGAAAGAGCTCCATTACATCAAAATGTAACACCATCGCAAGTAGGGGATAGCACAGCATTTCTATTTAGCAATTTATCAAGTGCTATCACAGGAGAAATTATTCATGTAGACAATGGATTTTCAACAGTAGGTGTGTAGTACATCGAAATAAATTTAAAGTATAGAAATTTCTATACTTTTTTTATGAATAAAAATGCTGTTTTTTTCCCCCGTCCTAAAAAACAGCTTTTTAGCTTTTTTGATTTTTTTTAGAATAAAGCTTTAAAAAAATGTAAAAATGGTATACAATAGTATAAAATGATTTTTAGGAGAGGAATATGAACAAAAAATGGCAAATATACGAAACTAACAATGATAAGATAGAAGAACTTGTAAAAACTTATAAAATAAATAATTTACTTGCTACAATATTAATAAATAGAGGAATAGATAGTAAGGAAAAAATAAGACAGTTTTTAGAACCGACAAGACAAGATTTTTATAATCCATATTTAATGAAAGATATGGAAATTGCAGTAGAAAGAATTATAAGAGCAATTAAAAATCAAGAAAAAGTTATAATCTATGGCGATTATGATGTAGACGGAATAACAAGTACAGTGGTTTTGAAAAAATTCTTAAAAGATTTAGGTCTAGAAGTTTCTTATTATATCCCAAATAGGTTAAGTGAAGGATATGGTTTAAATAATAAAGCTATTGAAAAAATAGTAAATAAAGGGTATTCACTAATGATAACAGTGGATTGTGGAATATCAGCTATTGATGAGATTGATTATGCAAATTCATTAGGATTAGAAGTAATAGTGACAGATCATCATGAACCAAGTGAAGTTTTACCAAAGGCTTTAGCAGTAGTAGATAATAAGAGAAAAGATAGCAACTATCCATTTAGAGATTTAGCAGGAGTAGGAGTAGCATTTAAGTTAACTCAAGCTTTAGGTATGAAACTAGGATTAAAAGAAGAAACATATCTAAAATATTTAGATATAGTATGTGTAGGGACAATATCAGATATAGTACCATTAGTTGATGAAAATAGAGTAATTACTAAATTAGGGTTATTACTTGTAAGACAAACCAAAAATATTGGTTTAAAATCAATAATAAACTCATCAGGTTATAGTAAGATTGATTCAAATACAATCTCATTTGGAGTTGCTCCTAGAATAAATGCATGTGGAAGAATTGGAAAAGCAGAAGAAGCATTAGAACTACTTTTATCAACAGATATATATAAAGTAAATGAATTAACAAATAAACTTAGTGAGCATAATCGAGAAAGACAAGAAATAGAGAAGGACATATATGAAAGTGCAGTAGAAAAAATAGAAAAAAATCATTTATATGAAAATAGAACGATAGTAGTAGGAGGTAAAGATTGGCATCATGGCGTAATTGGAATAGTCTCTTCTAAAATAACAGACTTGTATTTTAAACCAAGCATCTTACTAAGTTTTGAAGAAGATGGGACAGGAAAAGGTTCAGGAAGAAGCATTCCAGGATTTGATTTACATGAAGTTCTAACTAAATGTCAAGATACATTAGAAAAATTTGGTGGACATAGTATGGCGGTAGGTGTTACAATAAAAAAGGAAAACCTTGAAAAATTTGTAAAAGAGTTTGAAAAAATAGCAGAAGAAGAAAAAATAGAAGAGATTGTGCCAATTTTAAATGTAGATGCAAAAATAGATTTAAATTCTGTAGATAAGGACGTAATAGAAAGTTTAAAAGCATTAGAACCATTTGGAGAAGCAAACAAAATGCCTATATTTGCATTTAAAAATTTAAGAATAGATTCTATAAGAGCTTTATCAGAAGGAAAACATTTAAAACTTACTTTGAAAGAAGATAACAAAATAATAAATGCAATTGGGTTTAACATGGGAGAATTAGCAGAAGAATATAGAATAGGAGATAAAATAGATGTAGCAGGAATATTAGAAATAAATACATTTAATGGAGTAGATAACTTGCAAATAAATATAAAGGATGTAATGAAATCAATATAGAGAAATAAAAAGGGGTGATTAAATTGCAAGAACAACCAAATAAAACAATTCAGGATGTAATAGCTAAAAGAAAAGAACATTCAAGAAGAGTAGATAGTAAATTAATAATGAAAGCATATAATTACGCAAAAAGTCATCATGGAGAACAACTTAGAAAATCAGGAGAACCATACATAATTCATCCTCTTAACGTTGCATATATTTTAGCAGATATAGGGTTAGATGACAGTACAATTGCAGCAGCTCTTTTACATGATGTAGTAGAAGATACAGATGTAACAAAAAACGATATAACAAAGGAATTTAGTGAAGAAATATCAGAAATGGTAGCAGGAGTTACAAAACTTGGAAATATTTCTTTTGCATCAGTAGAAGAACAACAAGTAGAAGATTATAGAAAAATGTTCTTAGCAATGGGAAAAGATATAAGAGTTATCTTAATAAAACTAGCAGATAGACTTCATAATATGAGAACTCTAAAATATTTAAAAAGAGATAGACAAATAGCAATTAGTAAAGAAACAATGGACTTGTATGCACCACTTGCAAATAGACTAGGGTTATATTCTCTAAAATGGGAACTAGAAGATTTAGCATTTAAATATTTATATCCAGATGAATACCATGAAGTGGTTGAAGGAATTAATAAAAAAAGAGAAGAAAGATTACAATTTATAGAAAAAATAATGTCAGATATAAGATTAGCACTAAAGAAGAATAGAATTGATGCAGAAGTGACTGGAAGAGCAAAGCATTTATATAGTATTTACAGAAAAATGAAAAGAGATAATAAAACATTAGATCAAATATATGATTTGTTTGCCTTAAGAATTTTAGTTAACTCTGTAAAAGATTGTTATGCAGCACTAGGAGTAGTACATGAATTATATAGTCCTATGCCAGGAAGATTCAAAGATTATATAGCAGTTCCAAAACCTAATATGTACCAATCAATACATACAACATTATTAGGAGAAAATGGAACGCCTTTTGAAGTACAAATACGTACTTATGAAATGCACCATATAGCAGAATATGGTATTGCAGCACATTGGGTATATAAAGAAGCAAGTTATTTTGGGAAAAAACAATCTATAAAAGTTACAGATGATAAATTAGCATGGCTTCGTGAAACATTAGAATGGCAAAAAGATATGCAAGACCCACAAGAATTTTTAGAGACTCTAAAAACAGAACTATTTGAAGACGAAGTATATGTATTTACGCCAAAAGGAAAAATTATTGTACTTCCTAGAGGAGCAACTCCAATAGATTTTGCATATAGCATACATCAGGAAATTGGAAATAAAATGACAGGATGTAAAATAAATAGTAAGATGATGCCAATTGTGACACCTTTGAAAAATGGTGATATAGTAGATATTATAACATCAGAAAATTCTAAAGGACCAAGTAGAGACTGGCTTAAGTTTGTAAAGAGTTCAAGTGCAAAAAACAAAATAAAATCTTGGTTTAAGAAAGCTTTAAAAGCAGAAAATATTGAAAAAGGAAAAGAGTTAATAGAAAGAGAATTAAAAAGAATAGGATTTACACATTCAGATTTATTTAAGAACCAATATGTAGAACCTATGATGAAAAAATATAATTATAAGAATTTAGACGAAATGTATTTGGCTGTTGGATTTGGAGCAAATTCAGCAGGAAAAGTAATTGCAAGACTATTACAAGAATATAGAAAAGAACATGAGGAAGAAGAAGTAGAAGAAAAAATAAAAGAGCTTGCTAAAGCAAAACAAAGAAAACCAAAAGCTTCAAGTTCTGGAATTATAGTAAAAGGAATAGATAATTGTTTAGTAAAACTATCAAAATGCTGTAATCCACTTCCAGGTGATGAAATAGTGGGGTATATTACTAAAGGAAGAGGCGTATCTGTACATAGAAAAGATTGTCCTAATATTAAAAGTTTAATTTCCGAAGAAAATAGAATGATAGATGTAGAATGGTATGTAGAAAATAAAGAGAATTATCAAGCAGATATTGAAATTCATTCAAATGATAGATCAGGTTTATTATTAGATATATTAAAAGAAATTGGAACAACTAAAGCAACAATATTAGGAGTAAAAACAAAGACAACAAAAGAAAGACTTGCAATTATAGATATAACTTTAGAAGTACATGGACTAGACGAATTAAATAAAGCAATTAAAGCAATAAGAAAGGTAGATAGTGTATATGATGTAAGACGTGTTTAAAAAAATAACTGTTTTTTGGGACGGGGTTAAAAAACATCATATAAAACTAGAAAGGAAAGAAGAATGATACTAAAAGAACTAAAGATTAATACTTGGGTAGGTGACCCAACAAATTGTTATATTATTTTTGATGAAAAATCAAAAGAAACTATGGTAATAGACCCAGCAGAAGATAGCGATAAGATAGAAGAACTAATTAATATATTAGGAGGAAAGTTAAAATATATATATTTAACTCATTGCCATGGAGACCACATAGTTGGTGTACCATACTTAAAACAAAAATGTGGAGGAAAAATTTTAATACATTTTGAAGATAGCGAAGGTTTAAATAATGCTAAGATAAATCTAACACCTTATATATTGGAAAAACAGATAGAATTAGAAGCGGATTCTAGAATCGAAGATGGAGATTTAATACATTTGGGAGATTTAGAATTTAGAGTAATTCACACACCAGGACATACTAAAGGGTGTACGTCTCTTTATTGTGAAAAAGAGGCTTGTGTATTTACAGGAGATACATTATTTAGAGGTACATGGGGAAGAACTGATTGTCCAACTGGAAGTATAGAAGAAATTATGGACTCAATAACAAAGAAACTATTAGTGCTTCCAGATGATACTATATGTTATCCAGGCCATGGACTAAGTACTAAAATAAAAGATGAGAAACCAATTTATCTAGAATTAAAACCAAAATTAATATAAAATATAGAAGGGAGAAATGAAATGACCAAAACAGAACCAAGGACATTATCTGGTTTTATGGAGTTGTTACCAAATGATCAAATTCTATTTAATCAAATGATGAACACAATTGAAAAAACTTACCAAAGATTCGGATTTCTACCATTAGATACTCCTATAATAGAATTATCAGAAGTCCTACTTGCAAAAGCGGGAGGAGAAACAGAAAAACAAATATATAGATTTACAAGAGGAGATAATGATTTATCATTAAGATTTGATTTAACTGTTCCACTTGCAAAATACGTAGCAAAAAATTATGGAAATTTAAGTTTTCCTTTTAGAAGATATCAAATAGGAAAAGTTTATCGTGGAGAAAGAACACAAAAAGGGAGATATCGTGAATTTTACCAATGTGATATAGACATTATAGGAGATGGAGAATTAGACTTAATTAATGATGCAGAACTTCCAAGTGTTATTTATATGATTTTTACAGAACTTGGTTTTTCTAATTTCACAATCAAGATTAATAACAGAAAAATATTAAATGGATTATTTCAAAGTATTGGACAAGAAGAAAATGCTGTTGATATTTTAAGAATAATTGATAAAAAAGATAAAATAGGAGAAAAAGTAGTAGAAGAAGAATTAGAAAAAATAAAGGTAAGTAAAGACCAAATAGAAAAAATAATTAGTTTTATAGAAATCGATGGAACAAATGATGAAAAAATAGAAAAACTAAAAGAATTAAAAATTGAAAATGAGACATTTAATAAGGGATTATATGAACTTTGTTATGTTGTTAAAAGTATGAATTTATTTGGTATTCCTGAAGCAAATATAATGATAGATTTAAGTATAGCAAGAGGACTTGATTATTATACAGGAACAGTTTATGAAACTTTCTTAAATGATTATAGAGAACTTCGGAAGTGTATGTTCAGGTGGAAGATATGAAAATTTAGCAGAGAACTACACAGATAAAAAGCTACCAGGAGTTGGAATATCAATAGGATTAACACGTCTATTTTATAAACTACAAGAACTTAATTTAATAAAAGCAAAGAAGAAATCAATTTCAGATGTATTAATAATACCAATGGTAGAAGATTTTTCTATTCCACTTAAAGTTGCAAATACTTTAAGAAATAATGGAGTAAATACAGAAATTTACTTAAACAACAAAAAGTTAAAGGCTAAATTTAAATATGCTGATAAACTAGAAATACCATATGTTATTGTAATTGGAGAAGATGAAATAGAAAAACAAATAGTAAAACTAAAAGATATGAAAACAGGGGAAGAAAAAGAAATACCATTAAAAGAAATAGATAAATTAAAATTCTGAATGAAACAAATAGGACGAGCCTAAAATTTTAAAAAATAAAATTAATAAAGGATAGTAATTAAATTTAAATAAGTTTATTACTATCTTTTTTATTTAAATCAATTTAATATATTTGGGTTTATAAAAATGCTGTTTTTTTCCTCCGTCCTAAAAAACAGCATTTATTTATATAACAATGTAATTTCTTTACCATTCTTTTTAATAAAGTTTTCTTCTTTTAAAAGTTTAAGTTCTCTCATCATAGCACTTCTATCAACACTTAGGTAATCAGCAAGGTCAGTTAAAGAAAAAGGAAGCTTAAATGTTTTACTTAGAGTTTTAGTAGAAAGCAGGTTGAAATATCCAAGTAATTTATCTCTAGTAGACCTTTTAGTAAGAAGCTCAACTCTCATATTTAAACTTGTTACTTTATCTAAAATTAGTTCGGGCAAATATTCGGAAAGTTTTTGGTGAAATTTACAGTTTTGTTTACATTTATAATGTATTTGTAGGTAACTGTATATCAAGACTTCACATTTTGATTTGGCTTCTACTAGTAATTCATTATTAGTAGAAACGTCATAAAAAACTTCTCCAAAAACATCATTTTTAGTAAAATGATCTATTATAGTTCTATTGCCATTCAAATCATATCGAACTAAATCGGCATTACCAGTAATTAAAAGGCAAAATTGATTTCTTTTTTGTATGTAAGATGTAATGACTTGGTTTTTTTCAAAAGTCTTCTTTTGTACTTTATTGCAATTATTTTCAAACTCTTTTATAAATTCATCTACATCAAAGCTAAGGTTCATTGGAAGCTCCTTTTATTAATTAATTTCTATATTTTTTAGTTTATTTATGTATTATTTTAATTAAATATTTTATAAGAAAATTATAATACATTATAGTTGCAAATGCAACAATAAATAAAACATTTTGTTATAAAATCTACATAAAAAATAGAAATAAAGGAAACTGATTTGTAATACTATTGTAACATAAATGTAATATTGGTATTGAAACTTACAGTAAAGCAATGTAGAAAAATGGTAAAAAATGTTTGTTGCTTTTGCAACAGAAAAACGAAAATGTTAGTATATAATAAGACCATAAATTTACTTAAGGGGGAAATGTAAAATGAAAGTTATTAAAAGAGATGGAAGAGCTGTAGACTTTGATAGAGAAAAGATTAGAGTAGCAATCTCAAAAGCAAACAAAGAAGTAAAACCTAAAGAAAGAGCAACAAAAGAAGATATGAACGAAATTATTACTTATATTGAAGAATTAGGTAAAAAAAGAATTTTAGTAGAGGATATTCAAGATATTATTGAACAAAAACTTATGGAATTGCAAAGATATGAGTTATCTAAAAAATATATTGTATATCGTTATACAAGAGCTTTAGTTAGAAAACAAAATACAACAGATGAATCAATTTTAGGATTGATAAGAAATGAAAATAAAGAATTAGCAGAAGAAAATTCAAATAAAAATACAATGCTTGCTTCTACTCAAAGAGATTATATAGCAGGAGAAGTATCAAGAGACTTAACAAAGAGAATGTTATTACCAGAGAAAATTTCAAAAGCACATGAAGACGGTATTTTACATTTCCATGATGCAGATTATTTTATTCAACCAATATTTAACTGTTGTTTAATAAATATATCTGATATGTTAGATAACGGAACAGTAATGAATGGCAAAATGATAGAAAGTCCAAAAAGTTTCCAAGTTGCATGTACTGTAACAACACAAATAATAGCAGCAGTTGCAAGCAACCAATATGGGGGACAATCAGTAGATTTAATTCACTTAGGAAAATATTTAAGAAAGAGCTATAATAAATTTAAAAAGGAAATCGAAGGCAAATATAAAGGAAAAATAACAGATGATGTAATAGAAGGAATAGTACAAGATAGATTAAAAGCAGAATTAAAAGCAGGTGTTCAAACTATTCAATATCAAATAAATACGTTAATGACAACAAATGGACAATCACCTTTTGTAACATTATTTTTGCATCTAGAAAAAGATGATCCATATATCAAAGAAAATGCTATGATAATTGAGGAAGTATTAAGACAAAGATATGAAGGAATAAAAAATGAAGCAGGAGTATATGTAACACCAGCATTTCCAAAACTAGTATATGTTTTAGACGAATTTAACTCTCTAAAAGGTGGGGAATATGATTATTTAACTAAACTTGCTGTAAAATGTTCAGCAAAAAGAATGTATCCAGATTACATTTCAGCTAAGAAAATGCGTGAAAATTATGAAGGAAATGTATTTAGCCCTATGGGTTGTAGAAGTTTCTTATCACCTTGGAAAGATGAAAACGGAAATTATAAATTTGAAGGAAGATTTAATCAAGGTGTTGTAAGTATTAACTTACCTCAAATAGGAATAATTGCAGATGGTGATGAAGAAAAATTTTGGAAATTATTAGATGAAAGATTAGAACTTTGTAAGGAAGCTTTAATGTGTAGACATTATGCTTTACTTGGTACACATTCAGATATTAGTCCAATCCACTGGCAATATGGGGCACTAGCTAGACTTAAGAAAGGTGAAAAAATAGATAAATTATTATATGGTGGATATTCAACAATTTCTTTAGGATATATAGGAATATATGAATTAACAAAATTAATGAAAGGTGTTTCTCATACTACTCCAGAAGGACATGAATTTGCAATAAGAGTTATGAAACATTTAAAAGAAACTGTAACAAAATGGAAAAAAGAAACAAATATTGGATTTGCTTTATATGGTACACCAGCAGAAAGCTTATGCTACAGGTTTGCAAGAATTGATAAAGAAAAATTTGGAACAATAAAAGATATAACAGATAAAGGATATTATACAAATTCATACCATGTGGATGTAAGAGAAAAGATAGATGCATTTGATAAATTAAAATTTGAAAGTGAGTTCCAAGGAATTTCAACAGGTGGGTGTATTTCATATATAGAAATACCAAACATGGCTAAAAATATAGATGCTTTAGAGTCAGTAGTCCAATTTATTTATGATAATATCCAATATGCAGAATTTAACACAAAATCAGATTATTGTCATGTATGTGGATTTGACGGAGAAATCATTATAAATAAAGATAATGAATGGGAATGTCCAAACTGTGGAAACAAAGACCATGGTAAAATGACAGTAGTAAGAAGAACATGCGGGTACTTAGGAGAAAATTTCTGGAATGTTGGAAAAACTAAAGAAATAAAACAAAGAGTAATGCACTTATAATATAAGAAGGACAAGTTTTGTACTTGTCCTTTCATACGAGATTAATTATTCTTTATAAATGGGAGGAAGGTTAAAGATTGAAAGCAGTTACTTGAGGATATGTCTGCAGAGATTCAAAATCTTACCCGCTATTTTGAAAGTTTGAAAAGAATATATGAAGAGTATAATAGTGGGGAGGGATAGCTCCAAAATAGAGCAGGTTCAAATACCTGTTCTGTATTTTATTGAAAGTTTCCATAAAATATGCTATAATTAATATGTGTAGCAAAAGCTATACAAGTAGTAAGTGCAATCTAGTGAAAGGAATTGCAATGGGTCACAATAATGGGTATCTTGGTGCAAAATATGTTAAAGCAACGCTCTCAAGTGAAGCTGAGCTTCCCGAGAACTATGAGTACCTGGGTTTTGTTTTTAACCCGGATATCGAGGAGTGCTTTGACGTATTTGGTCCCAAGGATCTGAGGAATGACTCTGGAAAGAACGAGTACCTTCCGCACAAGAAGCACTAAGTTGGTTTCCCCTTTTTTGGGGGAACCTTCCTTTTTATAATAAATATAAAATAAATTAAAAAAATTCCTAATTATTTATTAATAACTAGGAATCATTTTCATCATTTGTTAAAAATCTATTTAATAATTGTTTTTGACATAAGTTTTCAAAAGTATCATCTAAAGGTTCTAAAATAGTATTGTCATTATATTTTCTATCTAAAGAGTATTTAATAATATAATCCGCAATATCAGGATTTTTAGAAAGTAAAGGTCCATGTAAATATGTTGCAATAACATTCTTTAAGAAAAATCCTTCCATTTTGTCTCCAAATTTATTACCATTACCAAAAAGTACTTGGCCAAAAGGTGTTTTTACATCATAAGTTTGACCCCCATGATTTCCAAAACCAATTACCTTAGTTTCTTTACCATTCAAATTGACACTTATTACAACATTTCCAATACATCTTTTTTTTCTATCATTAATAGCTTCAGTATAGTAATTAAATACATCAAGTCCTGGAATTATATTTCCTTCTACACCTTTATAATATTTACCAAATAATTGGTAAGCACCACATATAAGTAAGAAAAATACACCTAAGTCTATAGCTTCTTTTATATTATCTTTGTATTTTATTAGGTCTTTTGCTAAAATACTTTGTTCTTGGTCAGCACCTCCACCTGCAAATACTAAATCATATTCTTTAAAATTAGGGATGTCATCACCAATAGAATATGGAACAACTATAGCTTTAATTCCACGTTTTTCTAAACGATATTTTAGAACTTGTATATTTCCATAATCTCCATATAGTTCTAATATGTCAGGATATAAATATAATATTTTTAGTTCTTTCATAATTAATCTCCTATAATTTTAATTCTTTCCTTGTAGGTTGTAAAGCCGTATAGTTTGCAATAACATATTTCTTTACATTTGTTTTATATAAGCTTTGGACAGCATCATGTAGATTTAAGTAAGGTTCTATTTTACTTGTATCAAATCCAGATGTTTTTATTCTAATTGCTATATCATAAGCTCTGGTCCCAGAAGTTATTATTCTTGATACATTATTTAAATTATCAAAATTAATATCCCAAATCCAAGAAACGTCGAAACCATCTGCAATATTATCATTTAAAACAAATAATAGTTCTTTTTCTTCATCATCTTCATTTAAAATTCTAAGACTTACATTACTACCAGTAGGGTTTTTAGCTAAGTTTATAATTGTTGGAATACCTTTTATAGTTACTTCTTCTAATCTACCGGTTATTTAATACAAATTTAGATAAAGCGTCCTTTACGATTTCTTTATCTATATTATATAGACTAACACAAGATATAACGGCAACTAGATTATAGATATTATAAATACTGTTAAATCTTATTTTATAAGTAACATCATCAACATTAAAGCTCCTATTTTTTAAATCAATATTTGTTGCAAGTTTATAAATAGGATTATCACCATATCCACAGTTTGGACATTTAAATTTACCAATGTGAGAATATTGATAATACTCATATTCTAACTTGGTTTTACAAAAAGGACAAAATTTTCCTTCTCCTGCTTCTTTTTGAAAGGTTGTTGCAAAATCATATTTTTGAACACTGAAGTAGTAAATATTATGATTATCAGGATTTGCTAGGCCTAATCTTGCAACATTAGGGTCATCTGCATTTAATACTAAATTACCTGAATAAGTTTTTAGAAATTTATTAATTTTTAAGATTAATGACTCAACTTCACCATTTCTATCTAATTGGTCACGAAAAAAATCTAAAACAACTAAGGTGTTTAATGGAAAGTCTTTAAATACTACAGGGACATATCCTTCATCGATTTCAAAAACCAAATAATCTGCTTTTATCTTTCCAGTTAAAGTACAATTTTTAAGTATAGTTGATAAAATTCCTGTTTCCATATTATTTCCTTCTGTATTGCTTACAACTTTCTTACCAGCAGTTTTTAGAACATAGCCAATAGCATTATTTGTCATGGTTTTACCATTTGTTGCAGTGACAGCAATAACAGGGGAGGTTACTTTAAAATATTTAAAAATTTCTGGATTCCATTTATAAGCTATTTTTCCTAAGAAATTACCTCCGTGTTTACCACAAATTTTTAATCCAATATTTAATATTTTCATAATTAAAATAATAAAAAAATTTTTCATGATTTATCTCCATATTTATTTTTTGTTATTATACCATAAGAGGAATATAAGAACAATAAATTTTAAAATTAAAAATAAAGAAAAAATATTAAATAAAACTCTAAAAATTGTTAAAAATAATATTGTAATAAAAATGTAACATTTTTGCTATTTACAAGTAGTTTATTTTAATATATACTTTATACATGATATATAATGAGCAAAAATAATTTAGAAAAATAGAAAACACTAAAATAAAAGAGAAGGAAAGGGAAAAACAGATGATTAGAACAGTTGAAAGCCTTGTGGCTGTACACACACACACACACACACACACAAGTAGGTTATTAGTAAATAATAATAGAATAAATATAGATAAAAAGATAGTGATAGAACCTAAAAAGTAGGTTTTATTGCTGTCTTTTTTGCGTTTGTTATTAAATTTTAAAATATAAAAAATAAGAGGAGGAAAAGTAAAATGAAGGAAAAAAAAACATTAGAAACAAAGGAACGAGGAATTACACTAATCGCTTTAGTGATAACTATCATTGTTCTTCTAATACTTGCAGGAGTTTCAATTGCAATGCTAACAGGAGATAATGGAATACTAACTCAAGCTACTAATGCTAAAAATAAAACAGAAGAAGCAGAAGAAATGGAAAAGATACAATTATCAGTAAATGAAGCACAGTTGGGAAATAGTGGGTATCAAGAACTAACAGAAGAAAATTTACAAAAGGAAATTGATGAACAATTCGGAAGTGGAACAGTTAAAGTATATGCCAATGAAAAAAATGCTTTTTCATTTATATTTCAAAATAAAGAAGCAAATTACAGATTAGAAAAAGATGGAACGTTAAACAAGATAGATATAGCTTTAAAAATAAACAATGTGAACGAATTAAAAAGTTTTATGAATGAAGTAAATAGTGGAAACACATTTGAAAATCAATATGTATATTTATTAGAGAATATAGATTTAACTAATGAAACATGGGATGTTATAGGAAGTTATACAGATGATACTAATAATAAAGCATTTGCAGGAATATTCGAAGGAAATAACAGAACAATAAATGGTTTAAATATTAGTAAAAGTCAAGATTATGTAGGATTATTTGCATATAGTACAGGAACTATAAGGGATATAGTTTTAGAAAGTGGAAGTATAACAGGACAAGGAAGAGTAGGAGGAATTACAGCAGTAAATGAAGGAACAATAGAAAATTGCCATAATAAAGGTGTTAGTATAAATATAACTGGAAGCCCTGGAGGAGGAGGAATTGTTGCAAGATGTGCAGGAGAGATAAGCTATTGTAGTAATTCAGGGGATATAACTAGTCAAACAGGATTATATATAGGCGGAATAGTTGGAGCTTTAAATTATACTAAGATGACTAATTGTTATAATACAGGTAATATAGAAGGATTTTCAATTGTAGGAGGTATAATAGGTGGAAATACAGGTTCAAATGTAGAATGCTGCTATAATACCGGAAATGTAAGAGGAACAGGAAAAAATGAAGCAGGAGAAACATATGTTGGAGGAATAGTTGGAAACACTGATGATGGAAAAATTATTGCTTGTTATAATGTGGGAAGTGTTAGAAGTGAATATGTAAATGGAGGCGGAATTACAGGACAATTAGTTGAACGGTGCTGAAGTTAAAAATTGTTATAATATAGGAATTGTAGAAAATCAAGGAAGTGTTATAGGAAATATATCAGGATCTGTTTATAGTAGTTCAAAAATAAATAATTGTTATTTTAGTAAAGAAATATGTGATTTGAATGGATATGGACAGACTAATGATACTACAACAATAGAAGTAATTGACAAAAGTATAAGTTATATGAAAACAAGTAGTTTTGTAAACGATTTAAATAAAGATGAAGAAGTGTTTGTAATTTCTGGTAGTTTAAATAATGGATATCCTGTATTAAAGTGGCAAGTAGAATAAAATTAGTAAAAACATTATAGATTAAGTATGTGAGTAAGAAAATTAATATTAAATTATAGAGAAGCAATGCTTCTCTTTTTTTCTTATTGCTTCTTGCTATTTTATTTGTTATATAGTAGAATGCTCTTGAGGAGATTGAGAATGAAGTATATAAATAAAGAAAAAATAGAAAATATAAAGTTAACAAAAGAAAATATGTGTGTGTTAATAGACTTTGATAGAACAATAACTAGTTATGAAAGCTTAGATTCATGGGATGTTGCTGGAATGGCAGCAGATGAGGGGTGTAAGCAAGAAGTAAGTAATTTGTATAATAAATATAGACCAATTGAAATAGATTATAATATCTCTTATGAAGAAAAATATAGGCAAATGGAGATTTGGTATAATTCATGTATGAATTTATATTATAAATATCATTTAAATGAACATAAATTGAAAGAATTGATGAAAAATAGTGGACTAGTATTTAGAAAAGGTGCTAGAGAGTTCTTACAATATACTTTTGAAAATGATATTCCAGTAATAATTTTATCAGCAGGTGTAGGAAGCGTAATAAAAGAATTTTTGAAAGAAAATAAATGTCTTTTTGATAATATTTTTTTAATCACTAATACATTTCTTTATGACGAAAATGGAAATGCTTTTAAATTAGAGAATCCATTAATACATACGATGAATAAAACCGTAGAAGGGCATTTAAAAGGAAAAAGAAAGGAAGAATTTAATAAAAGAAATTATAAGTTATTATTTGGGGATACTGTTGAGGACATAGATATGACACCAAAAAAAGAACTAGATCAAACTATAAAAGTAGGATTTTTAGATGAAGAAATGGAAAATTTATCAAAATATAGAGAAAATTTTGATATAGTACTTACAAACGAGGATGCGACTTTTGACAATGTAAGAAAAATAATAAAAATATAATATAAATAAAATAGAGAATGAGTTCTATATAGAAAAATGAAGGATGTTGTATTTGATGAATAAAAAGAGATATAAAGAACCACTAAAAGAAGAAACGGAAACAACTATAAATGTAATATATGATATGGAAAAATTATGCATATATACAAATAAAGTTTCTCTGCAAAAACAATTAAATAAATTATTAGGAGAGCCAATAAAAGAGTATAAAAATAAAAGGTCAATATCCGGAAGTATGTGGGAAATACACTTTTGTGAGAAAAATAAAATATCAAAATTAATTTTAAAGGCTAATATATTTGAATTATAATGATAAGATATAAAAATTATAAAGTAATAATAAAATAATACAAAATAAAGCATTTAAGTGGTATGCATATAGATAAATACAATTTATAATTACTATTATGAACCGAGATTTATATGTTAAAGGAGATTAGAAATATGAATGGCTTTAAAGATAAATTGATTAATTTTTTTAGACAAAGATATGGAATAGATGAATTATATAAATTTTTATTAACTATGTTTATTATTATTTGGGTCTTAAATATTTTTATTAGAAGTACGATTTTGTATTGGTTAAATCTTCTAATATGTTTTTTTATCATATATAGAATGTTTTCAAAAAATGTATATAAAAGGCAAAAGGAAAATATAAAATTTTTAAGAATTAAAGATAAGTTAAAAGGAAAAGTAAAGCTAAGTAGAAGAAAATGGAAGGATAGAAAAACACATATTTATAGAAAATGTCCTAATTGTAAAGCAGAAGTCAGATTACCAAAAAAGAAAGGAAAACATGTATGTACATGTCCAAATTGTAAAAAAGATTTCAATGTAAAATGTTAAAAAAGTTATTATATGTAGTAAGAAAATAGCAGAGAATTTCTGCTATTTTTGGTTATCTAAAATATTAATTGTTTTTTGATTTTTTTATATTCTCTAAAGCTATTGCCAATTGATCTGGGCAAGAAGTACCTTTGGTTCCACATAGTATACCTTTTAATCTTTTTATAGCCTCGTTTATATTCATACCTTGGATTAATCTTGATATTCCGACTGTATTTCCCGCACAACCTCCAACTATTTCTACATTTTTTATTATATTATTTTCTACTTCTATTTTCATTTTTCTTGAGCATACTCCTTTAGGTTCATATACATATTCCATTTTGATCACTCCTATTATTATTTAAATTAATATATCATTAAAAGACAGAGAAAACAAGTAAATTTTTAAATATTAGAAAGGGATATAATAAAAAAGCTGGAGCATATACCACTTAAGGATGAGCAAAATACAAAAATATTTGTAAAAATACTACACAAATTTAAAAGAATGTGATAAAATAATATAGGATTTTTGGGAAAATTTTGAAAAGATTGTTCTAATTGTAAACATCGAACAGTCATAAAAATCAGTAAAGCTTTAGTAAGCTAAAAAAGAACAAAAATTTAAAGGAGGAATAAACATGTCAGGACACTCAAAATGGCATAATATACAAGCAAAGAAAGGAAAAGCAGATGCAGCAAGAGGAAAAGTATTTACTAAATTAGGTAGAGAATTAGTAATTGCAGTAAAAGAAGGTGGACCAGACCCAGCAGGAAATTCAAAATTAAAAAATGTAATTGCAAAGTGTAAGGCAGCAAACATGCCAAATGACACAATAAATAATGCTTTAAAGAAAGCATCTGCTAGCAATGAAAATTATGAAGAAATTACATATGAAGGATATGGTCCAAATGGAGTAGCAGTAATAGTAGAAACTGCAACAGACAATAAAAATAGAACAGCAGCAGATGTAAGACATGTATTTGATAAAGCAGGAGGAAATTTGGGAACAACAGGATGTGTGTCATATATGTTCAATAAAAAAGGAGTTATAATAATAGAAAAAGAATCTACTTCGATGGATGAAGAAGAGTTAATGATGCTTGCTATTGATGCAGGAGCAGAGGATTTTAAAACTCTTGATGAAGTATATGAGATAACAACAGAGCCAAGCGATTTTTCAGCAGTACATGAAAAGCTAGAGGAATCAGGAATAGAATTTTTAGAGGCGGATATACAAATGGTACCAACAACAACTGTTAAGTTAGACGAAAAAGGTGCAGAGAAAATGGAAAGACTAATTGAAAATCTAGAAGATTTAGATGATGTTTCTAATATTTATCACAACTGGGAAGAATAAGTTAATAAATATTATTTGTTTTACGGGGGATAAAATTTATGAAGAATAATGCAAAGATAATAAAAATTCTAATTATAGTTTTGGTAATTATAATATTATTAGTAAGTGGTCTTTTTATTTTTTTAACAACAGATTTATTTAAAAGTAATAAAACATTGTTTCTAAAATATGCAATGCAGTTATTTGGAAAAGAAGGAAGTTTTATTGAAAACGATGTTGGTCGGATATTATAGTAAAATGATAGAAACACCATTTGAAAATGAATCTACAATTAGTTTTAATACAGAACAAAAAAGTCAAACTCAAGATAATCAAATTATTAATCAATTAAATATCATATTAAAAGGTAAAGTAGATGCAAAAAATAAAAATATTGAGGAAAGCATAAATTTGAATTATTCACCACAAGTAACTTTTCCCATAAATATAAGATATAAAGATGGTTTATTTGGTTATCAAACAGAATATGTTGGTAGCAAATATATAGTTGATGATAGGACATCTTCATCTACATTAAGTGCAAGTGAAAATGAAGATGAAAATAATAATGAAGAATCATTATCAGAAGAGGAAATAACAGATTTATTTATAAAATATGGAAAAATAGCAATAGACCAGATAGGAGAAGATAAATTTTCAAAAGAACAAAATGGTGGTAATACTATTTATAAAATTGCATTGACCCCTACTGATATAGCTAATATATTAAAAGGAATATTAGAAGAGTTAAAACAAGACCAGGAAACAATAGAAAAGTTTGATTTAGATACTAAGGACATAGATGATGGATTAGAAGAAATAGAAGAATATTTAAATGAAAACAAAGATAAAGAAGAGAATATAGAGATTTTATTATATAAAAATTCAGGTAATATAAATAAAGTAGAGTTAAAATATAAAGAAGTAATAGGGTCTTTAGAAAAAGTTACACAAGACGGAAAAATACAATATAATGCAATAATATCTGGAGAAGGTTTTAGTGTAGAACTAAATTTATCATATAATGGATTAGAAACATTACAAAATGTAGAAGATAATTATTCATTAAAAATAAATACTATTGATAACGAAACTACAACAAATATTATAACATATAATATAAACAATAAAACAAATTTTGTTGATACTGTCGAAATGGAGAGTTTTGACGATAATAATGCTATCATATATAGTAGATATGATGATGCACAAATGGATAGTTTTTCACAAGCAGTAAGTGAAAGAATGCAACAAGTAAATCAAATGCAAATGGAACAATTAGGAATAAGTTCTTCACAGAATCCAATTGTACAAGCAATTTTCGCACCTATCCTTTCTGTAGTATTACAGTCACAAGGTGCAGAAAGTATAAATAGTGCATCTTTTCAAACACAAGAAACAGATATAAATACATTTAATCAAAAATTTGAGCTATATGAAGGTACTAATATTCAAGGGACAACAGTAAGAGGTTTGCTTACAACTATTTCTAGCAATAATGGAATACAGGAAGATTCAACTAATCAAAATATTACTTCAAGTTTCTTAAATAATAATTCTAGAAAGATAGAAGAAATTAATTTAAATGGTGAGGAATACGAAGTAAATCAACAAAATATAGCAGCTTTAAAAGAGGAAATTATTGCAGAAAACTATTATAAAGTAGAGTTTGAAAAAAATCCAAATACAGGTGCAATTTATAGAGTTGTTATTACACCAAAATAAAAATTATTAATAAAATAAGAAAAAAGTTCTAAAAAATAAAAAAAGACATATAATATTATATGTCTTTTTTTATTTGCAATTTAAATTTAGGACATGTTTTTGATTTAGAAAGGAAAAATATAATGAAGAATATATATGAAGTATTAGATTATTTTCCAAGTAATATTTGTAATTTAATAAGTAATACAATTAAACAAAATAAGAAAATAGAACAAGAATTACAAGAAATAAGAATTAGGTGTAAAAGACCAATAATATTAAAATCAAGAAATATTGAAATAATAATAGAATATAAAGTGAATGAAAAAGAGATATTAACTATATTAGAAAGACTTTGTAATAATTCCATATATGCTTATAAAAACCAAATATGTGAAGGATTTATTACTGTAAAAGGTGGACATAGAGTAGGAATTACAGGAACAGGCGTCATAGAAAATGGAAAAATTATAAATATAAAATACATAACAAGTTTGAATTTTAGAATAGCAAGAGAAGTCAAAGGTTGTAGTTCTAAAATTTTGGATAAAATTATAGATGTCAAGAATAATTCTGTAAATAATACTTTAATAATATCACCTCCAGGAAGGGGAAAAACAACTATTTTAAGAGATATTATAAGAAATATAAGTAATGGTATTACAAGTATTGGGGTTAGTGGAAAAACATGTGGTGTTGTAGATGAAAGAGGAGAGATTGCAGCAATGTATCATGGAATACCACAAAATGATATAGGAATTAGAACAGATGTTATAGAAAATGTATCTAAATCAAAGGGGATGGAAATACTTATACGTTCTATGGCACCAGAAGTAATTGCCTGTGATGAAATAGGATCTAAAGAAGATGTAGAAGCAATAAGAAAAGCTCTTCTTTCAGGTGTAAAAGGAATTTTTACAATGCATGGGAAAGATTTAGAAGAGATAAAATTAAATAAAGAAATAAATGAATTAATAGAAAATAAACAAATTGAAAAAATAATTTTTCTATGATTAAATTTTACATTAATAATTTAGTTCTAAAAATTTTTAAAACTTCATATAATATTAGAAATAGTAAAAAAAGAAAATTCAAAAATAGAAAGGACAAGTTCTATGATGCTAATAAAATATTTCATATTATTTTTAATATTAGTTTTTTCTACTTTAATTGGAAAATTTTTATCTAAAAAATATGTTTATAGATTAGAAGAATTAGATGATATAAAAAATGCTTTAAATATCCTGAAAACAAAAATAAAATTTACATATGAACCAATACCAGAAATTTTTGAGGAGATATCTAATAATGTAAATAAAAATGTTGGTAGAATTTTTTCTTTAGCAAAAGAAGAAATGAGAGATAAAATAGCTAGTGAAGCATGGGAGAATGCTGTTGAAAAAGTAGAATGTAATTTAAAAAGAGAAGATAAAAAAGTAATAAAAACATTATCTAAATTACTTGGACAAACTGATGCAGAAGGACAAATAAGTCAGATAGAAATAACAGAAGAATTTTTAGAAGAGCAAATAAAAGAAGCCAAAGAAGAAAAAATAAAAAATGAAAAACTATATACGAGATTAGGAACAGTTGTAGGACTAACAATAGTGATAATATTATGTTAATAAAATGCTATAGGGGGATTATAAATGGATATAAATTTGTTGTTTAAAATAGCAGCAATAGGGATTTTAGTTGCAGTTTTACATCAAGTATTAGTAAGAGCTGGAAGAGAAGATCAAGCAATGATGACAACCTTAGCAGGATTAGTAATTGTTTTAACAATGGTAATTAAGGAAATTAGTGGTTTATTTGATACAGTAAGGACAATATTTAATTTATAAATAAGGAAATTATAAATATGGAAGTTATAAAAATTATTGGAATTGGATTAATTGCATTAATAATTATTATTTTATTAAAACAATATAAGCCAGAGTTTGTTATATACATAAGCTTACTTACAGGAGTTTTAATTTTATTATTGGTATCAGATGAACTTTCTGGAATTATAAACTTACTTAAATCTTTTGCAGACAAGGTTTCTATTAATAGTACATTTCTAATATTACTAATTAAAATAACAGGAATAGCATTTTTATCTGAATTTGCAGTAAGTATATGTAAAGATTCTAACGAAGCAGCAATTGCAAGTAAGATAGAAATAGGAACAAAAATTATAATTATATCTATGTCGATACCCATAATATCAAGTTTATTAGAAATAATACTTTCGGTATTGCCTTAGAGAAGGAAAAGGAAGTACAAATGAAAAAGTTTATAAAAATATTAATAATATTTTTTCTATTAATAATAATTAATATTAATGATATTTCCTATGCCAATACAGTTGATGAACAAACAATAGATGAACAACAAGAAGAATTTAAAATAGAAGATTTTATAAAAGAAGGAAAAGAATATAGTGGTAGATTTTTTGATGGAATAGATATAGAAGAATTATTAAATGGAGCAATAAAAGGAGAGGTAAATAATGACAAAATTTTTAATAGAATATGTATTTTATTAGGAAGTGAAGTAGTAAGTATAATAAAAAGTTTAGGTTCAATTTTGGTGATAATTATAATACATAGTATTTTAAAATCAATAAGTGAAAGCTTAGAAAATGAATCAATAGGTAAATTAATATATTATGTTCAATACATTTTAATAGTAACAATAATTATGGCAAATTTTTCAGATATTATAAAATTAGTACAAGAAACAACTAGCAATTTGGTGGGATTTATGAATTGTCTAGTACCACTATTAATGGCTTTAATGGTGTATACAGGTAGTATTACCACAAGTAGTGTATTAGAACCTATTATATTATTTATAATAAATTTCATAGGCAATATAATTGAAACTTTGCTAATACCACTTGTTTTAGTATTTACTAGTTTAGTAATAATATCAAAAATATCAGATCAAGTGCAAGTAAGTAAATTAGCAAATTTTTTAAAATCAGGAATAGTATGGTTTTTAGGAATAGTCTTAACTATATTTGTAGCAATAGTTTCATTAGAAGGAACAATGTCAGCATCAATAGATGGAATTACAGCAAAGACAACAAAAGCAGTAGTAAGTTCAGCTGTACCAGTAGTTCGGAAAAATATTAGGAGATGCAGTAGATACAGTTTTAGGCTCAGGAGTAATATTAAAAAATGCAGTTGGAATTATAGGCGTTGTTATAATAATTGGAATATGTATAATACCAATAATAAAGCTGGTTATTCTTACTATATGTTACAAATTATTAGCAGTAGTGACAGAAGTTGTTACAGATAAAAAGATAACAACTCTATTAGAACAAATTGGAGATGTTTTTAAAATATTTTTAGGTATTTTAAGTGCTATTTCTATAATGCTTATAATAGGAACAGCTTTAGTATTAAAAATGTCCAATAGTGTAATAATGTATAGGTAGGAGAGTACGAATGATAGAAATAATAAGTTCATGGGCTAAAAGTTTAGGAGTAGCTATTGTATTAGTATCAATTTTAGAAATGATTTTACCTAATAATAAAACAAAAAAATATATAAGAATGATTTTGGGATTGTTCATAATATTTAATATAATATCACCTTTTATAAATAATAAAGATAAATTAAATATAGTCTCTATTAATATAGAAGACTACTACACAAATAGTAGTGGTAATGATTCTAAAAAAAATGGTGATGAAAACTTAAATCAAACAAGTATGGATGAAAAAATAAAGATACTTTATCAAGATGAATTAGAAAAAGATATAATAAAAAAGATAGAAGAAAAAGGATACAAAGTAAAAAAATGTAAAGTAGAAGCAGAAATACCAGATGTTAATAGTAATAAAACAAGTATAAGTAATAATTATGATATTAATGAAAATGAGACAGGAATTATTAAAGTGAATTTAGAAATAGAAGGAAAGAAAAATATAGAAGTTAATGAAGAAAATGAAAATAACAATAATAGTAAAGAAGAATCGCTAGAAAATAAAATTGTAACAGAAGTTCAAAGAATAAAAGAAATAGATGTTTCTGGGGACGGAGGAAAAAAACAGCAGGATGAAAATATTGAAAATAAAAATATTAATGAAATAAGTAGAAGTGATATTCAAATTATTAAAATGTTTTTAATCGAAGAATATGGGGTGAGTGAAGAATGCTTGGAGATAAGTTAAAAAAACTTTTACCTAAAAAAGAAGAAGAGAAAGAAAAAGAAGAAATTATTGGAAATGATAAAAAGAAAATAGAAAATTTAGTATTTTTTGTTGTACTTCTTATAATAACAATATTAATTATTAATTTTATATGGAATGATAATAAAAATGGTGACAAAGAAGAAACAACAAATGATATATCAAAGAAATTAGCAACAAGTGAAAATATAAATCAAGAAATAGCTGAAACAAATAAAATAGACACCAATAGCTTAAATAATACAGAGAATTTAGAAAATAAATTAAAAAATATATTATCAAAAATACAAGGAGTTGGAGAAGTAGATGTATGTTTAAATTATTCAGAATCTAGTGAAGTTGTTGCAATGTATAACGAGAACTCTACAATAAGTACAACAGAGGAAACAGATGATTCAGGAGGGGTTAGAAAAATAGAAGAAACAGATACTCAAAAAGATGTTATATTTAAAGAAGAAGATGGAAATAAAACCCCAATAACGACAAAAGTGATACAACCGAAGATAGAAGGAGCAATTATAACGGCTCAAGGAGTGAATAATGCAGAAACAAAAAACAACATAATTCTAGCAGTAGAAGCGGTAACAGGACTTGCAACACATAAAATACAAGTGTTTGAAATGAATAATTAGTAAGTTTTACTAAAAATACAATTGGTAAGTGTTTTTAATCTAAAAAGGAGGATTTTTATGAAGTTATTAAAGAAAAATCAAGTTATTATTTATGTTATAGCAGTTATGCTAATGGTTGCAGGATACTTAAATTATACTACTAGAACTGCAGATGAAGCAATACAAGTAAGTAGTGAACTAAATAAAACAGATGAGTATGCAAATATAGGAGATGCAAGACTTGTTAGTAGTGATGCATTAGAAGAAACTACAAACACAACAAATGATACGGAAAACCAAGCCGGAGAAAACAAAACCAATATAACTAATTCAACAAATGAAACTAGTTCTAATATAGAAACACAGCAAACAAATATAACATCTGATGATTATTTTGTAAAATCTAAATTAGAAAGAGATACTATGTACTCACAAATGCTTGAAACTTATGAAAATGTATTAAATAGTTCTAATTCATTAGAAACACAGAAACAATCAGCTACCGAAGAAATTACAAAAATAAATAATACTAAAAATAGTATTATGATATGTGAAAATCTTTTAAAAACAAAGGGATTTGAAAATAGTGTTATTTTTGTTAATGAAGAAAGTATTAGCGTAATTATAGGAGTACAAGAATTAAAAGAAGATGAGATAGCACAAATACAAAATATTATTTCAAGAGAAATGAAAGCAGATATTGAGAATATACATATTTCCACAAAATAAAAATAGATAAAATTAAAATAAAGTATTAAATTTGACACGAAGTATTTATAGTGCTATAATAATACTTGATTTAAAAAAATACGGAGGTATAGATATGAAAAGAATAGTAACATTAAATACAAGAAATTTAGAAGAAAGTAAATTACATGGAGGATGCGGAGAATGTCAAACATCTTGTCAATCAGCTTGTAAAACATCTTGTGGTGTAGCAAACCAAAAATGTGAAAATGTAAATAAATAATTTTAAATTGCCGACTAAGGTCGGCAATTTATTTCAGTAAAAACAAATTTACATAAATGAAATATAGAAATTTAAGGAGTAAAAAATGATACATAGATATAAGTTAAATGGATATAATATTGTCCTAGATACATATAGTGGGGGAGTACACTGTGTAGATGATTTAAGCTATGACATAATAGGAATGATAGATAAAGGAATTAATAGAGAAAAAATAAAAAAAGATATGATAAAAAAATATAATATTTCTGAATCTGATATAGAAGAAACATTAGGTCAAATAGATAGTTTAATAGAAAAAGGTATGTTGTTTACAGAAGATAATTTTAAAGGACAAAGCCTTGACTTAAAAAAGAGAGATTCTGTAATAAAGGCACTATGTTTACACGTTGCTCATACTTGCAACTTAAACTGTGAATACTGTTTTGCAGGACAAGGAAAATATCATGGTGAAGATGTTTTAATGAGCTTTGAAGTAGGAAAACAAGCATTAGACTTTTTAGTAAAGAACTCAGGAACAAGAAAAAATTTAGAAGTAGACTTTTTTGGTGGAGAACCACTAGTTAATTTTGATGTTGTAAAACAATTAGTTAAATATGCAAGAAGCATAGAAAAAGAAGTAGGAAAGCATTTTAGATTTACATTAACTACAAATGGAGTATTACTTGATGACGATGTAATTGATTTCTTAAATAAAGAAATGAATAACGTAGTATTAAGCTTAGATGGAAGGAAAGAAGTAAATGATGCTAAAAGAAAGACTCTAAATGGACAGGGAAGTTATGACATAATAGTTCCAAAATTTCAAAACTTTGTTAAAAAAAGAGGAGACAAAGAATATTACATGAGAGGAACATTTACTCGTAACAATCTAGACTTTACAAATGATATCTTCCATATGTTAGATTTAGGATTTAAGGAATTATCAATTGAACCTGTTGTATCAAAACCAGATACAGATTATGCCTTAAGAGAAGAGGATTTAAGTTTAATTTATGAACAATATGAAATTTTAGCAAAAGAAATGATAAAAAGAAGAAGAGAGAAAAATCCATTTACATTTTATCATTATATGATAGATTTATCAGGTGGACCTTGTATTTATAAAAGAATAACAGGTTGTGGTTCAGGAACAGAGTATTTAGCAGTAACGCCAAATGGGGACTTCTATCCATGTCATCAATTTGTAGGGGATAAAAATTTCTTAATGGGAAATGTTAAAGATGGTATTACAAACACAAAATTAAGAGACGAATTTAAACTATGTAACGTATATTCTAGAAAAGAATGTGAAAATTGTTGGGCAAAATTATATTGTAGTGGAGGATGTGCAGCAAACAGTTTCCACACAACAGGAAGTATAAATGGAGTATACGAATATGGTTGTAAATTATTTAAGAAAAGAATTGAATGTGCCATTATGGTAAAAATTGCAGAAGCAATGGACGAATTAGAAGAAGAGGAGAAAAATACTATTAATGAGTAATTTACAAGAAAAATTAGAAAAATATTATAAAGAAGACTATTTACCAATGCATATGCCAGGACATAAAAGAAATGTAGAATTACTTGGAGAAAAATTACCTTATAAAATAGATATAACAGAAATAGATGGTTTTGATGATTTACACCATGCTGAAGGTTTAATTAAAGATATAGAAAATAAAGCAAAAAAAATTTATGGAAGTAAGAAAAGTTTTTTACTTGTAAATGGAAGTACTTGTGGAATTTTAGCAGGAATAAGAAGTGTAGTTAATTTTGGAGATAAGGTTTTAGTTGCAAGAAATAGTCATAAATCAGCATATAATGCAATAGAGCTAAATGGCTTAAATCCAATATATATTTTACCTAAAATAGGTGAGGATGGAATTGATAGAAATATAGACATCGTAGAAGTAGAAGAAAAATTAAAAGAAAACAAAGATATAAAACTAGTAATTATAACATCACCTAATTATGAAGGTGTAATTAGCAATATAAAAGGTGTTTCTAATATCGCTCATAAATATAATGTGCCAGTTTTAGTAGATGAAGCACATGGTGCACATTTAAAATTTATGGAAAGAATAAAAGATAAAGAAGCTATAAATTGTAGTGCAGATATTGTAGTTCAAAGTCTCCATAAAACACTTCCTGCACTAACAGGAACAGCTTTATTACACATTAGAGGAAACTTAGTAAAAGAGGAAAATGTTGCAAGAGAACTTTCTATTTTTGAGACAAGTAGTCCATCTTATATATTAATGTCTTCTATAGAAGAATGTTTAGAAATTATAGAAAAAAGGGGAAAAGAATTATTTGAAGAATACCAAAACAATTTAAAATATTTCTATAATAAATCGAAAAATTTAAAAAATCTTAAAATATTAGGAAATGAAATTTTAAATAAAAATAATAAAGAAGAAATAAAAAAGGAATTTTATGATTTTGGTAAAATAGTTATAAAAACTAATGAAACAAATATTACAGGAAAAGATTTAGCTAATATTTTAAGAAATGATTATAAAATAGAACTAGAGATGTCATCTATAAATTATGCACTAGCAATGACAAGTATTTGTGATAGCAAAGAAAACTTTAAAAGATTGTTAGATGCTCTAATAGACATAGATAGCAAATTAGAAAAGAAATATAAGAAAAAAGAAAAATTAGATATAACACTACAATTACCTAAAAAAGAATTAAGTATTTTAGAAACAATAAAAAATACTAATTCAGAATTTAAAACATACAAAGAAACAGAAGGAAGAATATCAAAAGAATATATATGGGTATATCCACCAGGAATACCATTAATCACACCAGGAGAAGTAATAAGTAAAGAACTTATTAAAAGAATAGAAGAATTTAGAAAGGCTAACATAGAAATTAGAACTACTTTTAGTAAATTTCCTAAAATAGAAGTTATTAAATAGAATAGAATTTAAAGAGAAAAGTATTTTTTAAGAACTAAAATTATTAGAAACGAGGTATAAAATTTTAGTTCTTTTTAAATATAAAAGAATGGAAGGAAATTAAATGAAAAATAACAGAAGATGAAAGTAAAGATAGAAGATAGAGTGCAAATAACAAAATTTGGAGATATAAAGTTTAACTAAATCTAAGAAAAAAATTATATTATAATATAAAAGTAAAATGCTGTTTTTTAACCCCGTCCCAAAAAACAGCATTTTAGTTTAATTATTTTTAGGATTAACATATAAAGTATTGTAATTTGTATATATAACCATACCAGGTTTTGCTCCTTTTGTTTTTTTAACATATCTAACTTCACAAGTGTCAACTGGAACATTAGAAGAAAATCTTGCTTTGCTGTGATATGCAGTAATTTCGGCACATTTAATAAGTATATCCTTTGTAGGAGTTTCATTTTCTATTTTTAGTACTGCATGGCTACCATGAATATCTTTAGTATGGAACCATATATCATATTTGTTAGCAAACTTAAGTGTTAGGTAATCATTTTCTTTGTTGTTTCTTCCAACTAAAAGAGTAAAGTTATCTATTTTATATTTTAATGGGTTAAAGTTTGTGTTTTTATTTTTAGTAAGATTTGATTTTTTAATCTTGTTTTGTTTTTTATTTATCTTTAAATTCTTAGTTCTTTCTCTAAAGATATCATTCTCAGAAATTTCATCTAAGATTTCAGCAATCTCGCTTGTTGTTGTTGCAGTCTCTAGTTCGTAGACAACGCTTTCAATATAGTTAAGTTCTTGCATAGTTTCTTTCTTTTGAACTGATACTATTTCTAAAGCATTTTTTAGTTTATTATATTTTTTAAAATATCTTTTCGCATTTATGCTTGGTAAATATTTTTCATCTAAAGGAATAGTGATTTTTTTATTTTCATCATAATAGTTTTCAAGTTCAATTTTTTTTAAGTTTTTATTAGGTATTCTATAAAGGTTTGATGTAATAAGCTCACCATAAAGTCTAAAAGTTTCCATATTGTCACATTCTTTAAGTTTATTATTAATAGAAGTAAGTCTTTTATTATATTTCTTTAGAGTTGATAAAATTAATTTAAGTACAGAGTTTCTACTTGTTTTTAATTCTTCAGAAGTTTCTTTGTTATAATAAAAATCATCAAGAGAAAAATTTATAGAAAAACTTTCTTCATTAGAATCATCTGGAATAAGAAAATAATCATTATCTTTCAATTCTACTTTTAATTTTAAAGAATCAGTTCTATAAATAATATCTTTTAAATAATTATATATATCTTCATTTTTTTCTAAGCTATTTTCATTTATTATGTAAGAAACATATTTTTTACTAATACCATTATAAGTGCTACTTATAATTTTAGGTAATAAATCTTTATTTGTGATTGTAGTTTGTTTTTCTATTTCACTTTTAAAATCTTCAAGTGTTGCTGATAAAAAATCTTTTTTATTGATAGCTGGATATGTATATTTAATATGGGGAATGATAATATGAGTTGCGTTTTCATTATTAATATGACGCATACTATCAATAATAATATTTTGATCATCTAAAAGGATAATATTACAATGTTTTCCCATAAGCTCAATTATTAGTTTTTTGGTAATAATATCATCTACATCATCAAATCCTTCAAACTCAATTGTTATAATTCTTTCTAGTGAATTTGTAATTACATTTTTAATACGTAATCCGATTAAATGCTTTCTTAAAACCATACAAAAATTAGGTGCTACTTTTGGATTCCTTTTAGAATGTGTAGTTAAATTTATTCTATAATTTTGTGGATTTATACAAATATTTAAGGCATAATTTAAACCATCTAAATAAAAACCTAAAACAATAGTATTTGAATCAGGCTCAAATATTTTATCTATTCTTGCTCCAGAAAGTAAATTTAATTCTGTAGCTACTGCTTTTGTTATAATTCCATCAAATGCCATAATTAATCTCCTTTTTTAATAAAAAATAACATAAAAATTATAACACAAAAATAAGGAAAAATCTATTGATAATATATTTTTTAAAGTATATAATGTAGAAAAAATTGGTAGAGGTAGTAATGAAAAATTTACAAGATTTAACCATAGAAGAAAAAGTAGGCCAAATGTTAATGGTGGGGATAGACAATAAAAATTGTATAAAACCAGTAGAACACCTAATAGAGAAATATAAAATAGGTGGCGTACTTTTATATAAAAGGGATTATAAAAGTTATAAAGAGTTAAACGAATTGATAAACAAATTAAGAACTCTTGGGAGAAAAAATAAAGTTCCTTTGTTTATAGCAATAGACCAAGAAGGTGGAAGAGTAAATAGAATGCCAGATGAGTTTGAAAATCTTCCTTCTGCAAATAAGCTAGCATCCTATCAAGAAGAAGACTTAGTAGAAAAAGCAAGTGATGTAACAGGGAAAATGCTTAAAAGTACAGGATTTAACTTTAATTTCGCACCAGTGTTAGATATAAAGAGATTTGGAAATACTCAAGCAATAGGAGATAGAGCATTTAGTAGTGATGTAGACATAGTTTCTAAATGTGGTATTATATATATGAATAAAATGAAAAAGCATCATATAGTACCAGCAATTAAACATTATCCTGGTCATGGAGCAACAAAAAAAGACTCACATTTTACATTACCTGCAATAGAAGAATCAAAGAAAAATTTAGAGAATGAAGATTTGCTACCGTTTAAAAGAGCCATAGAATGTGGTGCAGATGTATTACTTGTAGGGCATTTAAGAATAAAAAAAGTTACACATGGTTATCCTGCATCTATGTCTAAAAGTTTTATTAGGAAATATATAAGAAAGAAAAATAGATTTAGTGGTGTTATTATTACAGATGATATAAGAATGAAGGCTGTTAAAATATTATATGGAACAAAAAGAGCTTTAATAAAAGCATTTAAAGCAGGGAATGATATAGTTTTATTTAAATATAATACAGGTGATGAGGCTTTAATTGATAAAATATTAAAAGAAGTAAATGATGGAAAGATAAATATAGCAAAAATAAATAGAAGCGTAAGAAGAATTTTAAGAGTAAAAGAAAATTATGAAATAGAAAATGAAGAAGTGCCTTTTTTAGAAGATTTACCACAAGATATTAATATAAAGATAGATGAGATAAAAAATAAAATAAAGGAGAATGCCAATGAAAAAGATTAAAAGACTATTTATAAATTTAATATTTATATTTATATTTTTATTTCTGCTTATAGAAAATAAAAGCAATGCGGCTTCAAGTGACTTGGAATTAAATAATTTAAATTTTGATGCTAAAATTCAAGAAAACGGAGATATGTTAGTTACAGAAACTTGGGATATAGACATAGAAGATACAAATACACTATTTAAAACATTTAAAACAGATATTAATAAATATATAGACATAAAAGATGTAAAAGTAAAAGAAATAACAAACGGAATAAATAAAGATTTTACAGAAACATCAAGACTTATGTATCATGTAACTAAAGATTATTACTATGGATTAGTAAATGATGATGGAGATTTTGAAATTGCATGGGGAGTGGGATTAGATGATGATAAAGATACTAGAACTTATGAAATTTCATATACAGTAGAAGGAGCAGTAGGGAAATATTTAGATTATAATCAGCTTTATTGGCAATTTGTAGGTGAAGACTTTGAAATAGATGCTAAAAAAATTACAGGAACAGTAACTTTACCAAAAGAAGTTAATAATAAAGATGAGATAAGAGTATGGGGACATACTGAAGGACTAAATGGAGAAATATATGCAACTGATAATAATAAACTAGAATTTACGATAAATGATTTTAAAGCTGGAACATATGTAGAAATAAGAACGTTATTTCCAAGGGATATTTTAAGTGATGAAGTCAAAAGAACATATGACCATCCTATTTTAGATACTGTGTTAGAAGAAGAAAGTGTTTGGGCCGAAGAAGCAAATAAATTAAGAAATCAAAAAAGTTTTTATGTAATAATTTTTTATATTGTAATTGTTGTATTAAGCATTTTTCTTATAATTAATATAATAAGAAAAATTAAAACAATAATGAAAAGAAAAGAAAAAGAGCCAAGTGCAGAAATAATTTACTTTAGAGAGTTACCAAGAGAAGATGCTTCACCGGCAGAAGCATTATTTTTGGAGAAAGAAACAAAATTAGATTTACAACCAAATGATACAGGAAAGATATTTTCTGCTACATTATTGAATTTATCTTTAAAGAAATTAATAGAAATACAATCGAAAAAAGATGAAAAAGGAAAAGATGAAATTTCTATTAAATTATTAAATAAAAAAGGAATATTAGCATTAGAAAATAAAGATGAAAAAGCAATTGGAAAATTTTTAATATCAGCCTTTAAAAAACAAGAAGATGGTGTATTAACAGTAAAAGAATTAGAAAAGTTTATTAAAAAGTCACCGTCAACAAAAATATTAGACTTACAAGAAGATATAAGACAAGGAACAAGAATAAAATTGTTAGATAAAAAATTAATTGATAAAGAAGAACAGAACAAGTATCAAAAAGAAACTGGTAGTCAAGCATTATTTATAGCATTATTCATATTTTGCATATGTATGGCTTTTGCTATTGTAGAATGGATTGGAAATATTATTATTCCTGGATGTATAATTTTTACTATTATAATGTTCTTAAATATAGTTGCAAATGGGATAGCAATTTCTAGAATAAATGTATTTACTCGGAGAAGGAATAGATGAAATAGCTAAGTGGAAAGGTTTAAAAAAGTATATGCAAGAATTTTCAATGCTTGATAAAAGAGAAGTACCAGAAATTGCAATATGGGAATATTTCTTAGTTTTTGCTACAGTATTTGGAATTGCTGATAAAGTGCTAGAACAACTAAAGATAGTATATCCAGATATTGAAAATACAATTAATATAAATACTTATCCACATATGTACTTAATGGTACATGCGGATTTTTCTAGAAGTTTTTCAAGTGCTATTAGTACGTCAATGTCTTTTGCGTATACTTCTGCTTCTGGAGGAGGCGGAGGATTCTCTGGAGGTGGCCGGTGGTGGCCGGAGGCCGGAGGAGGTGGAGGAGGAAGATAATACTTGCTCCTTAAAACTATAAAATATACAAGAAAGGATTTTAAGATAAATGGAAGAAGATAAAATTAGAGGTATATATAAAATATTAGATAGTATAAAAGTAACTAAGAAAAATGAAAAGTTAATAGAAGAGATAAGAGAAGAATTATTAAATAAAGATTATATGTCAGCATATAAAAAAATTGACGAATTAAGTAAAATGCAAAAAGATGATGAGGAAGAAGAGGATATTACTGAAGAAGTAAAAGAAGATGATGGAATTTACCCTCCTGAATTAAGCGATATAGACTTAGAGCAACTATTTATAGGAATTTTATTAAACAATCCAAAACTTATTGTAAAATATTATTTCCCATTTGAAGAATGTTATTTTGAGGACAGTAATTGTTTAAATGCATATAAAAGTATTTTATTTACTGAAGGAGGAGCATATAGTTCTGAAGATGCAAAAAGAAGCTTCAATTTTGCAAAAGATAATGAGGCTGTATATGAATTTAAAATGCAATTAAAAAATGATGTAAAAGAAGAAGATTATGATGTAGAGAGAATCTATATAGATTTGAGGAAACTTTTTATATTGAGAAAAAGCTATTTAGCAATTCCAATAAAAAGCATACAAGATAAAGTAGTTGAAATAACAGAATATACTCTTTATGATAAAATGTCAGTCGAAGAGGTAAAAAGTGCAATAGAACAAGTAAATGCTACTGAAAAGTTTAAACGTGCAGTTTTAAATAAAAATCTTACAACATTCTTAGAATCAGGAGAAAATAATTTAAGGAATGGTTTGTCACTTCCTTTTCCAATACTTACAAGTGTATTTAAAGGAATAAGGAAAGGAGAAACTATGGCTTTTGCAATGCCATCAAACTCTGGAAAAAGTAGATTTACAATTGATATTGCAGCAAATGTAGCCTTAGTTCATAAAAAGAAAGTATTAATAATTTCAAACGAGATGTCAGAAGAAAAAATGAAATTATGCTTAATAACTACAATAATAAATAACAAGGCTATTCAAGAATTACATGGGGTTCATTTAAGTAAAACAGAAGGTGAATTACTTGAATTTAAATTTAGAGCAGATAAGCCAAATGAAGTAGAAACAGACGAAGATGGATTTATAATAAGAAAACAAAATGAAAAACAAGGAGATTTTGTAAAAAGATTGACGAATGAGTCAGAAGAGTTTAGAAAAACAATACAGATAACTAATTGGGCAAATAAAGAAATGAAAAATGCAATTTATTTTATAAATATAACTGACCATACAAATGATGAACTTAAAAAAGTTATTATGAATTATTATTATAAAGAGCAAATTGAATATGTATTTTATGATACATTAAAAACAGATACTGCAAACATAGGAATTGGAGAAGAATTAAAGAAAACGGCAACAATTTTATCAAACCTAGCACAGAATTTTAACTTATATATATGTTCAACTTTGCAATTGATGGAGAGTAAAACTCTACCCGTAAATTTAGATGTAAATGATTTAGCAGTAAGTAGAACAGTAAAAGAGGTATTAGATACACTATGTCTAATGAAACAAATAAGTAGAGAAACGCTTGGAGATTATGAATATTCTTTAAATGAAGTAGACACTAAATTTTTTAATCTTAAAAAATTTGATGATCCAGATGTTAGATATTATGCTTGTGTGGTTGATAAAAACAGAGCCGGTGCTAAACCTACGTTATTATTTAGATTAAATCTTGCATATAATGTATGGGAAGAACTTGGTTATTTACGCCTAAAGCAAAACATGGAAGAATAGAGTGTATGTAAAGCCTTGGTAATTATAAACTAAGGCTTTGTTCTTTATTAAAAAATAATATTTTTATTTTAAATAAAGTTTTTTATGTGCTACAAAACTATTTAAATAAATTAATAGGCTTTATAATTAATGAGAACAGAAAGGAGGAAGTTTAAGGAAGAAAAAAACTTGGCTTACTTACTGATATCAGTTCTGATATAAAAGAAATGAAAGGTGATATTTTAGACATAAAGAAAAAATAATAAGGAATTAAAAACAATATTACAAATATATGAAAAGATTTAGAAAAAGTAAAAAGAGAACAAAAAGATATGAAAAAAATCATTAATTCAGTTAAAAGTTCACAATCAGTAATTAATAATAATTTATTATTTGTAAGAAATATTCAGGAAAATATGCAAAAAATTTAGAAATAATGAAAGAAAATGTAACAAAAATATTAGAGACACAAAATAAAAAAGAAGATATATTAAAACTAAAATTAGTAAAATAAAGAAAAAAGACGAAAACCAAGTAAAATACTAATTATTTAATAACAAAATAAAACTTCTTTCATAATATATAGAAATGAAAGGAGTTTAGTTTTATGAATTATGAATTGTTAGAAAATGGAAATGTAAAAATTGGTGAAAAAGCACCTGATTTTGAAGCAGAATCAACATTCGGAAAAATAAGTTTAAAAGAATATGAAGGTAAGTGGCTTGTTCTATTTTCACATCCAGGAGACTTTACACCGGTAATATACTAATCTTTGGGTGAATAAATAAAAAGCCTGATATTGATTATATTTTTATACTGGTATTGGTTTATCTAAAGTAGAGTAAAAATTGAACAAAATCGATTGTGAAGCGATTGATTGGAAAGAAAATAGATATTGAAAGAATTTAAAGGAATATGG
>CALXAY010000005.1 GCA_944386415.1 uncultured Clostridia bacterium
TTTTAATTTCAATACTTTCTGGGATTATAGGTGATTTATTTTTACCGTTCTGGAATGTTACTTCGGTGTGTACTGTACTTTTACTTATTCCAAATTTTTTAGCTGCTCCTCTTACCGTATCTTTTGACTCTATAATATAATGTGCAAGTATTACACTACGCTCTTCTATTGATATACCTTTCATACTGCTATTTCTCCTTTATTTAAAGAATACTTTTGTTTAATTGTATTCTTTTAATTTTAGCATTAGAACAACTTATTTGTTTTTATATATAAAATAAGAATAATAGCAGATTTTTTAACATTTTATATTTTTATAATGTTTTTAATCTCTTATTTTTTTTAATAAACCTTTTTTAATAAGAAAAAACTACTCTCTTTTCTTTGAGAGTAGTTTAAATTTTCTTTCTATTTTAATTATAAAATCCAATTCTTACTTTTTTATTCTCGTTATGTTTAATTTTAGAAATAGTATTTTCGACGTCTCTTTTGGTTATTGTATTTATTGCATTAGTATTAGAATGTGCTATTCTATTTGCTTGTTCAAACTTTATTTTTTCAAAAAGATTTCTAACATATCTACCATTTCCAAAATTATCTTCATATTTTGCAATATTAAAATCGTTCATTAATAATTCTTCGCAACTATCAGATAATTTATATTTTTCTTTTTTACACATTACTTTAAATATTTTTAATAATTCTTCACAACTATAATCTGGAAAATGAACAGTAAATTGAATTCTACTTTCAAATCCCGGATTAAGTTGTATTAATTTTTTCATTTCTTCAGTATAACCTGCTAATATAATACATATTTCATTCCTATGATCTTCCATTTCTTTTATTAACGTTGCTATTGCTTCATCTTCAAAACTTCCTCTTCTATCTGAAACTAAACTATATGCTTCATCAATAAATAGAACTCCTCCAATTGCACTCTCCACAATATTATGCACTTTTTGAGCTGTCCATCCTACAAATTTATCTACTAAATCCCTACCGTGTATTTCCACAAAATCACCGCTTCTATTTAAAATATTTTCTTCATTAAATATTTTTCCGATTATTCGTGCAACACTTGTTTTTCCTGTACCAGGATTTCCTGTAAAACACATATGTAATGATGGCATTTGCCCTTTTTCTTTATTAATTTTTACATAATTTACTATTGTATCAATTTGTTTTTTTACTTCATTAAGACCAATTAATTCATTTAATTCTTCTGTTGCTTTCTTTTCTTCATGTTTTTTACTACTTTTTTGATTTTTCTTTATTATTCTATTAGTTGAATAAAATTCTTTGATATTTTTTAATATTTGCTTATCAACAAAATCTAAATCTTTTATCTTACATTCAATTAATAATTTTGTTATCATATTTTTTAATACCCAAAATGGGACATTTACATAATCCTTTATATCTATTTTCTCGTATCTTATATTATATTCATCTAATTTTTTTCTACAATACATAATTTTATCATCTAATGAAATTTTATCTATTGTCATTCTAAAAGAATATAAATTTCCAAGCTCTCCGTCAACTTCTCCTTCACAAAAATTTGTATCTTCAAAAATAAATACTTTATTTTTCAGTTGGTTTATAATTTTACTTAATCTATCTAATTCATCACTATAATTAATCTTTAATTTTCTATCATTAATAACTATTATTGAATCATCAAGTCCTATAATTTTATCTAATGGATTGTCATTTCTACTATTTAATATTTTATCAAGATAACAAATTCTATCATTTTCTATGATATTATACTTTAAAAATATTTTAGAACATATTTTTATTAAATCACTTAATAAATTATAAGAGGAATTATTTCTTATAAGAATATTATAATTTCCTAAATTTAATTCATTATTTTGTTTTAATTTAATATATAATATCATATCTTTTAATATTTCTTTATTTTGTATAACACCACATAAATTATCTAATTCACTTATTATTTTTTCATCTTCTGCATCTAATTTGTAATTATTTAACATACTATTCTCCTCCAAATAAAAAACTCATTATTTATGTATTTATTATACATTAATATAATGAGTTATAAAACTTATATGGTCACGTAGTGTATTCTTTATTTAAAATATTTATCAATGATTTTATGATTTTTTCCAAATTTGTGTGATATTAAATTAATTTATTTTTATGATTATTTAATACTTCATCAAACTTATTTCATAAGTCAACTATATAATATTGATTGATTATATGAATTAGTATTTAGTAAAACCCGTAAAATAGCTTATAAGGTAT
This sequence comes from uncultured Clostridia bacterium, assembly GCA_944386415.1. Taxonomy (GTDB): domain Bacteria; phylum Bacillota; class Clostridia; order TANB77; family CAG-508; genus CAG-269. The sequence continues at coordinate 2,281 of CALXAY010000005.1, forward strand.
CTATTATATTATTTCTTATATGCTTGTACCAAACTCTTATTTTTCCATCTTATACATTTTTCTTCTTTTTATGATTTATTCTTTCTATATCTTTTCTTGTCATCCCTGCTAACTTTAACCCTTCATCTGTATAAAACTCTGTCATTTCATTTTTATACTCGGTTTTATAAAAATCATAAGCATGAATAAATAATTCGAGTCCTATTTTTCCTTTTATAAAACTACTTATATCTTTTAAAATTCTATTTTTACCAGTTAACTCTCCATCATAGTATTCAAAAGAATCATAATCCCATTTATGATCTAAAACAAATTCTGTAGAATCTTCTCCATATAAATAATATCCATATCCAATCATATCTGAAGAATCATAATTTCCTTTTTTTAGTAGTTCATCTAAATTTTTTCTCCACGTAGATAAATAATCAAGTACAAATATTTCTCCAAAATCACCATAATTTTTAGCTTTACTATTTGAAATTAATATATCTCCTTTTTTAAATGGTGTTGGCATATTTAAGAATATATTGTCTATGTCTAAAAAATTGTTTTTATTTTCAATTAAATTTATTAACTTAATTTCTTTATTTTCAATTACATAGTAACCTGTAATATTATTTTCCCAATTGTTAAAATCTTTCATTATAATTTCAAAAGATATTGTATCATTATACTCTTTCACATAATCACTAACTTCTTTATAAGCTTCTTCAAATGTTTTCTTTGTATTTTTTATAGTATTTCTATAATCATATTGTAAAGTCGATTTATTGTATTCTATCCATGTATATATACACTCTTCATTTTTAGAAATAAACTTATGGTATAAATCTTCTAATCTACTAATTTCATTTTCTATCATCTCTTTTATACTATCATAATGTTTACAATTTATTCTTTCAATAACTTCCATATCAGGATAATTTTTTATCAAATCTTTATATTTATCTATTTTTTCTTCAATATTCATCTTCTTATTTCTATATACTAAAACAGCTAATTCTTCAGTATTAAATTTATGTTTTATACTTCTACAATAATCTGATATTGCTTTTGAATTAATTAAATTATAATCATCTTTTATTTCTGTCTTTTCTTTTAATATTCCACTATTAAACATTTCTAATATTAGCTCTAAATCTTGGATTTTTTTCTCATTATTGTAATCATAATCAAAATCTATATTATTTTCATGAATCTCTTTTAAATCATACAATCTATTTAATTCGTTTTTAACTTGTCTTTTACAATAATATTTATCTATATTTAAGTTAGACTCTACTTTAAAATACACATCATAAAAAGCTTTAGGATAATGTACTTTAAACCATGCGATTTTAAATGCATTCATTGTATACTCTATTACATGAGCTTTTGGAAACATATATTTTATTTTTTCGGCACTTTCTATATACCATTTTGGTATATTATGTTCTTTTAATATTATTTTATATTCTTCCCATTTGTCATTTATCTTTCTATCATTTTTAAATAAAATACCTTTTCTAACAAATTCAACTATATCAAAAGCTATAGATTTTTCTATTCCATGATTTATTAAATAATTAAACATATCTTCTCTATTAGAAATAACTTCACTTAATCTTTTATGCTCATTTTTTATTAAAAAGGATGCATTATAATTCCAAGTTTCTGTTCCGTGAAATAGTGCCAAAATACATACTAAATCATTAAAGTTACGTGGTTTAGCTATTTCTATCATTTTTTTAGCAAAAGTCGTTCCAAACTCTGGAATACCATTTATACTAACTGGATATGAATTATCATTTGCATGTAAAAACATTTTTAATGTTTCTTTATCATTTAAATCAATAACTTTTGAATTTATTTTTGTTTCTTTTTCTAATTCATGTATCATAGTTAAAACATCACTACTTAATATTTCGAGTTTGTATAACCCCAAATCACAAAGTTCACGATAATCACAATGTGTTTTAAAATGCCCTTTATTTCCAATTTCTATCGGAAATAAATTTGATATTTCTAATCCATCAGGAATTATAAAAACTCTACCTAAATTTTCTCCTGTGCAACTTTTTACTCCGACCAATTTATTTATAATAGAATATTTACAAGATATATCTTTTATTCCAAATAAGTCTACATATCCATTGCATGCTTTTTCTATTGTTTTATCCTTTAAATCCTCTACTGTTCCTCCCCATATTATTTTATTTTTGCCAAATCTTTTTTGAAGATATGTAAATATTTTTTCTTGTATTTTTGAAGAAAAATTTAGATCTATGTCAGGCTCTCTATCATAATCTTTTCCTGCAAAAAATTCAAAAGGAAGATTATGTTGTATAGGATTAATGTCTGTTATTCCTAATAAAAATGCTACAAATGAATTTCCTATATTCCCCCTACTACCTACTTTATACTCTAACTTTTTTGAATAATCTACCAATTCACTTGAAACTAGATATATTATTTCTAAATTTTTTTCTTCAATAGAATGTAATTCTAATTTTAATCTTTCTTTAACTTCTTCTGGTAGCTTTTTCCCATATATTTCTTCTGCTTTTTTATAACATTTTTGTGAAATAGTTATTATTGCAGTTTCTAGTTTAGGATATGTAACTTTATCCGGTGCTAAATCAATATTTCTAATTTTCTCTGATATTTTTATAGGATTATTTATCACAATATCTTTTGAATCTTCTATATAACTAAAAGAACTTAACAGCTCATCTGTACTTTGAAAATATTTTGTGTTTCCTAATTTTATATTAGTGCTTTTTTTATAAAGGTTTAATATTTCATTACATTTATAATCGTCTTTATCAATAAAATTACATTCTGACGTTCCTACAAGTATTTTATTATACTTTTTACATAATCTATTAATTTTTATGTTTATATTTTTACTACTTTCATTAGGTTCAATTCCTATAAAATCATAAAAATTAAATATTAAATTAGTATTTTTATTTTCAATGTTTTGATAGACTTCACTTTGATTTCCAATTGCTGCATACAATAATCCACTACGATATTTAATTAAATCATTTTTGTATATTGTAGGTATTTTATTTCTTTTATTGCTATATGCTTTTGATATTAGCTTATATAAATTTTTTAAACCTCTTTGTTCTTTAACATAAATATATATTGTATATAATTTATCAGAATCTTGCGAATTTTTGAAATGCATTTCAGAACCATATATTATTTTAAAATCAGTATTATTTGCATTTGATTTCAAATATCTATATGCTTCTAAAAAACTTTGAGTGCTATCAACATCTGTGATAGCAATAGATTTATAACCTCTATTTATAGCTTCTTCAATATATTCTTTAGCATAATTAATTCCTTGTAATTTTGACATTTTTGTATGACAACATAATTCTACTCTATTTTTCAATTTTTCCTCCTCGATTAACTATAGTATTTCCAAACATACAATATTCTGGCATCCATGCTAGTTTAGTTATACCAACTTCTCCATGACTATTTTTTCCTATAATTATCTCAGTAATATTGCTTTTGTTATCTTTGTTATAATGAGAATCTCTATAAAGAAACAGTACCTTGTCAGAATATGTATAAATTCCATATTTTGAATCTGAAAAATCTGACATCATTGGTCTTTTGTTCTCTCTTTTATCACATTTACTTGATAATTGACTAGTAATTATAACAGGAATATCTAAAGTTTTAGCTAGTACTTTAAGTTCTTTTAAAATTTCACTAATTTCTTCATCTCTACTTAATAATTTACTTTTATCATAAGAAATAAGTTGTAAATAATCGATTACAACTAAATCAATATCTTTTTCAAGCTTCATTTTTTTACATCTTAAACAAATATCCATAATTGAAATATTAGGTGTATCATCTATATAAATTTTAGCATTTTTTAATAGTTTTTTTGCATATTCAATTCTATCCTTATCTTCTTTTGAAAGTCCTGTTTTATCTTTAGAACTTACATATAGATTGAATTTTTTGTATTCAACCATAGAATTACTTATAATAAATTTCTTAATAACACTTTCTTTATCCACATCAAGACTATAAAATAATACTGATTTATTTTCTTTTATAGACACATTACTTATTATATTTTGTACAAATGTAGATTTTCCCATTGCTGGTCTTGAAGCAATTACTATTAGTTCATTTTTATTTAATTTTATAATATTATCTAATTCTTTAAATCCTGTTTTCATTTTATATCCTTTCCTTTCATTTGTTCCATTATCTCTGGAACATCTCTGAAACTTTTATTTTCATTTAATGTTATTCTACCGCTTTCAATATCCATCCATTTTATATTATTTAATTTTATTTCTCCTTTAAAATATTTGCTTAAGAACAAAATTGGAGAATCATTAGGTAATTTATCTGTATATAATTCAAGTTCTTTTTCATTAAAGATATCTATATGACACCCCTCATCATAACTATTATGATTAGTAATCACTTTATAAGAATTTCTAAAAAACTTTTGATTTTTATTTTTATGAGGAATATCTGTTATTACATGTAATTTATTACAAAAAATATAATCTTTTGAATCGCTATTATAACCTTTTCTTATTTTTACAATATCTCCTTTTTTAAATTTACTACCTGCCAAAGGACTTATATAATCTTCATATTCCATCATTACTTTTCTTTCTTTCCTTTTTCCATTATAATTAAAAATATATATTCCTATAATATAAATTTCTTTTCCATTGCAATCATAACAATGTTCTATTTTTGCTGGCTCTAAATCTGCACAATATAAATCATAAATATCAATATCATTAACTACTGGTAAATTTTCTATATAATTTAGTTTATCTATTTTATCAGGTTCAAATTCAGTTATTGTAAAATCGTATATTACTTTTAGTTTAAATAATTCTTCCTTAGATAAATTTGTTTTTGAAGAGTCACTTTTTAAGTCTTCCTCAAATAAATTTTCATATTCTTTTCTAAATTGATTTTCTAACCATTTTTTCCCTACTTCTTTTGCTAATCTTAAGTCTGAATATACTTGATGGTTATACTTCCATGAATCAAATGTTACTTGTAATAGATATATTTTATTCATTTTTTCTACTTCCTTTCATATTCTAATACGATATTGATACATTTGTTATATTCTTCTAAATACATTAGATTTATTTTTCCTAATTATAGAAAATTATATTATGCAAAACATGTTATTTCAATATATCTGGTCATACAATGCTTATTGCTAATTATAAAAAAAGCCTTGGAATAATCCAAAGCTCTATTTTATATATTTTCTTAAATGTTTATATTTCATATTTTTTCATTGCATTTTTTACAACTTCTTGCATTTCATTTCTTAATGTAATAGGTCTTTTTACTTCTACTAAATCAATATTTCTCATAGCCCACATTTTAAATCCCATTGTGTTGGTATCTACTAACAATTTAAAATATTCTTCATCATTTGGTATTTTTTCAATGGTTACATTTCTTCCGAATGTTTCAAATATTGTATCTAGTAACCAAATATGACAGATTGCTTCTATTTCTTCTTTTTCTCCTCCAAACATTTCTGTAGAAGATTCTGCAAAATCTTGTATTTCACTTTTTTTCTTCTTTATTTTAATATCTTCATTTAATATTTGAACATTCTTCATTCTATCTAATCTGTAATTATAAAATTTAGTTTCTCCTTCTTTTATTCCAATTAAATAAAATTCTTGTTTATTATATATAATTGCATAAGGAGATACTGTTGGCGTACTTACTATTTTCTTTTCTAATTTATTAGTTATTGCGTATTTCCAATATTCAAATTTAATTTTTTTATTTTGAAAAATACTCTCAGATATATCTTCTATATTTTTTATTACTTCTGCATTTTCTGTTTTACTATTAACAGAATATATTTGATAATCTTTTAATTTTTCATTTTCATATATATTTTGCATATTTTTACATTTTTTTATAATTTCTTTTGCTACACTTGGCACAATATAATTTGCATAACTAAAATTATCTATTATTGCTCTTATTTCTCCTGGTTCGAAATCTGTTTCTGGGTCTCTATTTATATAATATCCTTTACCATTTTCTTCTCTTGTACTAATATCATAATCTAGCTTATATTTTAGTAAATTGATATTCCTTCTTATCGTTCTTGGATCAATTTCTACATCATATATTTCTTTTACTTTTCTTTGAATCTCTATTGCTGATAGCATATGTTCTTCATCACTATATTTTTTTAATACATTTAATATGTATAATATGTTTCCATTTTTTTCATATAAATCCATAACTTTATCCCCATTTCTTTTATCTAATTATTTGTTGGAATACCAAATTATATGATCCATTTCATTCCTAGTTATTTTTTCTGTTGTATTATTTCTTATATCTTCTAAACAGTTATAAAATTTTCTATATTGTTCAATTATTTCTTTTTCATTCGTATATTTCTTTTTATCAAATTTTAATTTTTTTACTTCAATTTTTTGTCCGTTTAAATATTCATTAATATAATATCCTATATTACTTATAATAATATTATCATATATATAATATTTATCATCTTCATCCTTGCTTTTATCAAATTTAAAAATTTTTTTTGCTTCTATATCAGAAGTAAAGGCATTACTTACATATTTACAAAATTTTGTAGCAAAAGAATAATGAAAATTCTCATCATCATTTTTAGGAACCGTTATATATCCTATTAATGAAAACTCATTTTTTTTAATTAGTTGTTTTACAAATTTTTCTATTCCATTTTGTTTATCTATAATATAATCATAGATTTTTTGCGAAACATTTCTCCTACCTTCTGTATTACCAGATTGATGAGCAGATAAGTGGGTAGAATTTTCTCTATCTATTGCATAGACCACTCCATTTATTATAGTTTTTAAATCTAATTTTATATTTATTTCTTGGTTTTCATTTTCTTTTTTCTTTTCATATGTTAATGTATCTAAAATCTTCTCGCTATTATTTTTTTTATCTTTAATTATTTTAGCTATTTCTATAAATTGCTTAATCCAATAGCTACTAGAACCATATCTATGTAATTTTATTTTTTTATCGCTTTCTTCTTTTAAATATTCAACATACTCTACACTTGGTTTATTAATTCTACTATTAGAATCTTTATAACGAGAATCTATCATTAGTACTGCTTCTATAAAATCTGCATTATTGCGAGTTAAACTTAATTTTTCATTTTCTTTAAAAAAATCTAACTTTTTATAATATTTATTATCTTCTATTTTACTCATATCTTTCTTCCTCTATTATTTCATTAAATTTCATCCATATTTTTACCATTGCATAAGTATCAAGTTCACAATAAACTAAAAGTCCGTGTCTTATTTTTTCTTGTTCTTCTTTTGATTTACCTTTTAAACTTAAAAATGCATCTGAAGCTTCCTCTCCATTATGTACTACTGGCAAATTATGATAATTAAGCTCTGAATCATCTGGATAAAGTGCTGGAAGTACTGCTTTTATTGAAGCTGAACCATGCATTTCTTTGCAATAATATTTCCTTTGTTTAAAAGGCTCTAAAAAATCTACCATATTATTATTAATTCTATCCATCTCATCTTTTAAATCAGGATACATTCTTGCGATTTCATTATTTCTTGCAGGTTCAAAAGATTTGTTATATATAATTACACTTCCATTTTTTGGCATATCTTTAATCATGCTTTCTGCAAAATGTCTTATAAAATCTTTATCATCAATTTCTGCTAAAAATTCTTTATGCTCAAGTTGTGCTCCTTTTTCTTTTATTATATGTAAAGAATATTGAAAAGGAAGTTGTTGATAGGGTTTAGTACCTTCAATTTCTGGTATTGCTGACTGATATGTTTCATAATCTATAAAATATAAAGGATATTTAAGTGAAGTCATTATATCTCTTATTGCATCTACATCTATTTTAGGCTTTATATTATTTAATTCAAAATCAATTTGTTCTAAATATTTAGGATTTAACTCTTCATCATTTTTTAAATCTTCAAAAGAAACCTTTCCTTCGTAATATTTTTCAAACTTTTTACTCTTTCTCATTCCTCCTGCTATATCAAAAACATTAGGATTTGGTAAATCTCTAGTGCAATACTCCCAAAATTCACAATCGTACGGATTAGAACATTTTAATCCTATATCAGTTATTGGTTCATTGCTTTTGTCATGTTCTTCCATATAGTTATTTATCATATCAATATTATTTTTTATTTCTTCTTGTTTTGATTTCACTATATCTGTTATATCTTCTATATTAAATAATTTATCTATTTCAAGTTCTTTTCCTCTTACATATTGATTATTTATATAAACAATACATGCTTTTTTTATGCTTAATCCAAGATTAGACAATACATAATATTGATAAGATACATCATCTAGATAAATATCATGAATTTCAGTTGAACTTTTAACTTCGTATATTTCAATTCCATCTAAGTCATTTTTTAAAATGTCTATACTGCAAAAGTTGTTTTCGTAATTAAATGATGCTTCTGTAATAATGTTAGGTCTATTTTTTAATAATTCTTTTGTTTTTTCTATCATAACATTAAGAGTTTCATCAAATTCAATATTTTGATACTTGCCAAATAAACCTTTTGCAAGGGCTCCTACTTTTGTACCATTTTCTAATATTGAATCCCTAGCTGTTGGAATTGCACATTCTGGTTTATATTTTTTAAGCCATAAAATTTTTGGACACTGTACACATTTACAATATTTTGATTTAGATAAATGAACATTCCCCATGATATATTCGCCCCTTTATAAATTATATCATTTGATTTTATTTAAAGTAAACTTGACTGGTCATGAAATGGATATATGTATTTATTAACTTAATATTTTCCTTCTGCTGTTTTTTTCCCCCGTCCTAAAAAACAGTTTATTATTACACATTTTTCTTATTATTATAAATTTTATCCAAATATTCATCTGGATAAGCTCTGTCTAGGAATATGTCCAAATCATTTTTAGGCGGTATGTTATTTCTTCTTTCTTGTTGTCTATTTGATGCTAGTGCTGAGATTGTAATATCAAATGTCATAAATATTATCAAAAATACAGTTAATATCCTAACACTTTTCTTATAAATAAGAGGCTCTATTTTCTCTATCCAAGGATATATAATCTTTAAAAATGCTACTGCTATTATTCCCCAATATACGCAATAAAGCAGGCAAGTTCTTCCATTTAAATTGAAGAAAAATCTACTATAATCCCAAGAAATAGTACCAAATAATATTTCTTGGAAAAATGAACATAAATATTCTAAAGCTCCTCCCATAATCATTCCAGCAAAAAATGCATCTTTTGGTTCTTTAAATACTTTTATTAAGAAATAATATGCAACTGCCCCCATTCCATACACTTGTACAAATGGTCCATATATTAGCCCTTGTCTAATTACTAATGTTCTTGTATAAACTGTTGCATATAACATTTCTGCGACAAAACCAAATACGCTCCCTATAATAAAAATCCAAAATATTTTAATTATGAAATTAGTTACTTTTTTTATTTTATCTTTCTTCATCTACTTCCTCGTTTTATTTTAGAATATCTTTTATAACCTCTCCTGCAATTATCATTCCACAAATAGCTGGAACATATGAAATACTTGCAGGTGTTCTTTCTTTTATAACTGGCTCTTCCTTTGAATAAACTACTTTAACGTCCTTTATATTTCTTTTTCTTAATTCTTTTCTCATTGTCCTGGCTAATGGACATACATCTGTTTTATAGATATCTGCTATTTCAAATTTATTAGCTTCTAATTTATTACCCGTTCCCATTGCTGAAATAACTGGAATCCCTATAGTCTTTGCCTTTTCGATTATACTTATTTTTGTTTTTACAGTATCAACTGCATCTATTACATATGAAAAACTATCATCTATTAGATTTTCTTCTTTAAATTCTAATTTTTTTGGATTATAAATTTCCACGTTTGCTTTTGGATTTATCTCTAAAATTCTTTCTTTCATAACCTCTATTTTACTTTTTCCTACAGTTTTTATATTACTATGTATTTGCCTATTTATATTAGTTACAGAAATATTATCTGGATCAACTAGTACTAAATTTCCAATACCTGCTCTTACTAATCCTTCTACAATATAAGAACCTACTCCACCTATTCCATATATTATAATTTTAGAATCTTCTAATTTCTTAATCGCTTTTTTTCCTATTAGTTTCTCTGTTCTTTCTTTCCAATTACTTTCCATTTTCGTTTTCCTTTTTAATCTTAGCATTTTGGTCTATTATAGCATAGTTTTTACTTTTGTGCTATAATAAGTTATATAATTTATTTAAAAGTTAGGGAGCATAGAATATGATTAAAATTAACAACATAAAAATATATGATGATTTTGACAATGACGCTTTAATAAACTTTATAACTGATAAATATAAAATAAAAAAAGAGGATATTATTGAATGGCATATTGTAAAAAAATCAATAGATGCCAGAAAAAAGAATGATGTTCATTATAACTATTCTATTAATTTAAAACTAAAAAACGAAAATAAATATAGCAAATTTCCTAAAGTAGAAAAAATAGATTTACCACATATAAATATCAATAATTTAGCTAATAAAAAAGTTATTATAGTCGGATGTGGTCCTAGTGGTTTATTTTCCGCTCTTACACTTGTTCAAAACGGTGCCTTTCCTGTTGTTATTGAACAAGGCTCTTCTGTAGAAGAAAGACAAAAACAAGTAGAAGAATTTAGAAAAACTGGCAAACTGGACAGTTTATCAAATGTTCAATTTGGTGAAGGCGGTGCTGGAACTTTTTCTGATGGAAAACTAACAACTGGTATTCATAGTCCTTTTTGTAAAAAAGTTCTTGAAGAATTTGTAAACTTTGGGGCACCTAAAGAAATTTTATATTTATCAAAACCACATATTGGAACTGATAAGCTAATTAACGTATTAAAAAATATGAGAGAATACATTATTTCTAAAGGTGGTAAATTTTTATTTAATACCAAGGTTATTGATTTTAATATATTTAATAATAAAATTACTTCTCTTATTTGTAAAGACTATAATTCCACATATGAACTATTAGCCTCTCATATAATACTAGCAATTGGTCATAGTTCAAGAGATACTTTTCAAAAATTATATGAAAAAGGAATATTTATGGAAAAGAAAAATTTCTCTGTTGGAGTTAGAATAGAACATTTGCAAGAATGTATAAATAAATCTCAATATGGAAATAGCAAGTTACATCTTCCTCCTGCAACATATAAGCTTTCTTGTCATTTACCTAATGGACGTTCATGCTATACATTTTGTATGTGTCCTGGTGGAGTTGTTATAGCTTCTTCTAGTGAAAAAAACACAATTGTTACAAATGGTATGAGTAATTTTCTAAGAGATGGAAAAAATTCAAATTCAGCTATTTTAGTAAATGTTACTCCTAATGATTTTTTAGATTCTTCACCTCTTGGCGGTATTTATTTTCAAAAGGATTTAGAAGAAAAGGCATTTAAGCTTGGTGGGAATAATTATTTTGCACCTATCCAAAGAGTAGAAGATTTTCTAAATAATAAAAAATCTGAATTTATTGGAGAAATTAAACCTAGTTATTTACCAGGTGTTAAATTATCTAATTTACAAGAAATTCTACCAGAATTTGTAACATCTACACTAAAATATAGTATACCTTATTTTGATACTAAATTAAAAGGCTTCGCAAATCCTGACAGCATTTTAACAGGAATAGAAACTAGAAGTTCATCTCCAGTTAAGATTCCAAGAAATGAAAATCTAGAATCTAATATTTATGGATTGTATCCTTGTGGAGAAGGAGCAGGATATGCAGGCGGAATTATGTCAGCATCAGTCGATGGAATCAGATGTGCTATTGCTGTTTTGGAGAGCTAAATTAACTTAGCTCTCTTATTGCTTGTTCTATACTTTCTACTAAGTAATCAACATCTTCCTTAGTATTTTCTTCTCCAAATGTTATCCTTAATGCTCCTTTTGCTTTTTTCTCAGATAATCCTATTGCTGTTAAAACATGTGAAGGTGAAGAATCTCCTGATGAACATGCAGAACCACTAGATGCATATATTCCCTTTTCATCTAATTTTAATAACAAATTTTGAGCATCTATTGTATTAAACGAAAAATTTGCATTTGAAGGCACTCTTAATTTTCTAGAACCATTTAATATAGCTCCATCTATTTTATTTTCAACTAAATTTATATAATAATCTCTTATTTCTTGTAAATACCTCATATTCTTTTCTAAATTTTTCCTTGCAATTTCGCAGGCTTTACCTAATGCCACTATACCTGGAACATTTTCTGTTCCTGCTCTTTTATCTTTTTCTTGATGTCCACCATCTATTAATTTTTCTATTTTCACCCCATTTTTTATATATAATGCTCCAATTCCTTTTGGTGCATATAATTTGTGTCCAGATAATGATAACATATCTATCCCCATTTTCTTCACATCAATAGGAATATGTCCGAACTCCTTGAACACTATCTGTATGAAATACAATATTATACATTTTAGATATTCTAGATATCTCATATATCGGTTCAATTGTTCCTATTTCATTATTAACACTCATTATACTAATTAATATTGTATCATTTCTAATACTTCTTTTTAGTTCTTCTAAGTCTACTATTCCATCTTTATTAACATTTAAATATGTTATTTTATATCCATGTTTTTCTAATTTCTGACAAGTATGTAAAACTGCAGGATGTTCTATTTTAGAAGTTATAATATGTTTACCTTTACTAGAATTTGCATATGATATTCCTTTTATTGCCATATTATCACTCTCAGAACCACCAGCTGTAAAATATACTTCATTTGGCTCACAATTTATAAGAAATGCAACTCTTTTTCTTGCTTCTTCAATTGCTTTTTTTGCTTCTCTTCCTAAACTATATAATGATGATGGATTTCCACATTTTTCTCCTAAAAACGGAAGCATTTCTCTAAGTACATCTTCTTTTACAGGTGTTGTTGCAGCATGGTCAAAATATCTAATTTTCATAATAATCCTCCAAAATAAAAAAGTAAAACAAAAATACATTATTTATTAATTATTATATTCACTTTATTTTAAAACTTGTTTAATTTTTTCAAGATTTTTAATTACTGCATCATATCCGTATTTAAAACAACTATCCAATTTTTCTATATCAAATAGACCTGTTTTATCTGTTTTAATTGTAAGTACAAAGTCACTTAAAGCAAGGCTTTTTTCTGATATTTTATTTCCCATTATATCTAATGTTCTCATCCCTAAATCCATAATATTACTAGAACTATCTATATCATCTGCTTTAAAATTTATTGCAATTACCTTATCTGCTCCTTGTTTTTTCACTTCCAAAACAGGTATATTATCTAAAACTCCGCCGTCATAAAAACTATGTCCTTCAAACTCACAAGGACAAAATATTGCAGGAAAACTACTACTCGCTCTTACTGCTTTTCCAATTGTAATATTTGTTATATATCTATCTTTATCTTCCACATTTGGTATACGATTTGTGAATATATATTCCTTAGCATTTTTTACGTCTACTGCTGTTATTACAAGAATTTTATCTAAAACATCTCCTACATATTTTATACCTTTCCTTAGTGCTATTTTGTTATATACTTTTTCTAAACTAGTGCCTGTTTTTAATCCAGAAACAACTTTTTCCTTATCAAAAAAATTAGAAAACATATATCCAGAATTTAACCCTGCAATCTCTTTAGAATACATTTTAAATGCTTCATATATATAATAAGGTGAATATCCAATTGCATATAAGGAAGATATTAAAGCTCCTGAACTTGTACCTCCAATTACACTTATTTTTATATTATTATCTTCTAATGCTTTTAATGCACCAGCATGAGCTATTCCTCTTATTCCTCCTCCTGATAATGCTAAACCTAATTTCAAAATATCACTTCTTTCCTAAATCCATTTTCCATTATTTATATTATTTACTTTTTCCCTATGTTTTAAACAGAAAAAAAGTTACTATTTCTAGTAACTTTAATCTCTACTCCCAATAAAGAATTGGATAACATTCTTTTATATTTTCTACATCATCTTTAAATTCCGCTCCTAATATTTAGCCATAAATCTATCATTTTGTATAATAGTTAATTTGTTTATTTTTTATATTAGAACAGTTTATACATCTATTTCACCTATTCAATATTCGTCTCTACCTTCACTAACAGTTTTTAATGTTTTTAAAATTATGTAGACTTATTCTTAAAAAGTACCAAGTTCTCATAATGAACCATGTGCTATTATAGTTCCATAATTCTTAAATGAATTATATAATATATATTGGAAATATGTAGCAAAACTTTTCATAAAATTCACTACCTGCTTATCAAAAATGAAAGAGAATTGTTTTATTGCCAATATAAAATCGGATAATAATTATTATTTATTCCTGTTGTATTACTCTTAAATTTATTTCCTAAAAAACTCGCAGCATTTTCTAGTTCATCGCTATTTAGCACCTTTATTCCACTTGTTTCGTTACTATATTGACCTTCTAGAGCGTAGCAATTATTTACAGTTGATAGGTTTATTCTTCCTATAACTGAATTTATTTCAGTTGCTTTATTTCCATTAATTACTCCTGTGTTATAACAATTTTCTGCACTACTGTTTTGAATATGACCTACTACACCACCAATATAATCTTCATCTCCGGTTATTTCACCAATATTATAGCAATCTCTAACAATACAATTAATATAAAGCTTTCCAGCTATTCCTCCTATATTATCAGATTTTCCATATACAGAACCTTCGTTATATGATGTTTCTACTATTGATTCAAGCTGCACTTGACCTACTATTCCCCCTATCCAGGTTCCAGTTCCTTCTATACTTCCTGAATTATAGCAATTTAAAACTGTGCTATTTTTTTCACTATTTCCAACTATTCCTCCAACACTACTAGTTCCTTTTACGCTTGCTTTGCTATAACAATTATTTACTTTAGTTTCATTATATGCATAAGCAATTACTCCTCCCGTTACACCTTCTCCACTAACACTAGCACTTTCTCCTACACCTAGATTTGCAATTTTTGCACCATTTACTAAACCAAACAATCCTTGTACTTTTTCTGTACTATTAATAGTGAAATTATCTATTTCGTATCCACAGCCATCAAAAATACCTCTAAATGGTTTGTTATTATCAGCATTAGGTGCATTTACATTTTCTGGCATATAATAACCAATTGGCTTCCATCCTTCTCCACCTAAATCCATATCACTTGTAAGCAATACTACTTTTCCTTCATAACTATTTCCATTATTCACATCGTCTCTAAAATCTTTTAGCTGTTGTTCTGTGCTTATTTCTGTTATATTATCACTATTTATTACTGTTTTATCATCATTAACATAGTATTTTCTTTGTGTATCATTTATAGTTATTAAGAAACTTCCATCTCCATTTGCAACTAATTGATAACCATCATTTCCAAATTGGTTTGTTAATTCACTTGTAAAACTATCCGTATCTAAAACATCTGCATATCCGTTGTCAGTAACACTGCTTCCTAATACTGCCATTTTTATTTTTTCCTCTTCCTCTGCTTTTGTTGTTCTTTCCTTTGCATTAGTTGCTTGGTTTAAAATTCCATTCTCGCCTGTTAGCATTGCAATAGTTACACTAGCAAGTATTAAAAGGACAATGATAGTAATAACAAGTGCAATTAATGTTATTCCGTCTATTCTTTTTTATTTTTTCGATTTTTATTTTTCCCATTTTACCTTTTCTCCTTTTCTTTAGTATTTCCTTCTTACTATTTTTCATACTTTTAGCTATATTGTATTTAATTAAAGATAAGAAATTACTGTTATTTTATAAATTTAGAACATTGCCTTACTATATACTCCGAATTTATTTATACTTTTGTAAGACATTTATAAATATCTCATTTTTTATCTGGTTTTGTAGTTTTTATCTTATATATATTTGTTTTATTAATATATATCTTAATAATATTTAGTGGTATTAATTTTTTATAGTTTTATATTTATAATTTTTATATAGATAACATTTATCTTAATAAGTTATATATAAAGATAGGAGGAGATTATATGACTTCCATGCAACTTGTAGGTTTAAATACTAAATATTATAGATATCAAAATAAATTAACACAAGAACAATTTGCTAATAAAACAAAATTTAAAGTTGCATACTTAAGTACTATAGAAACTGGAGATGCAAATTTAACTTTAAAAAACGTAGATTTAATAGCTAGTTCTTTTGGTATAAAACCAACTCTATTATTTAATGAAGAAACTGCTAAACTTGCTAAAAAGTTACCACCTAGAGTAGATATGTATATAAATAATTAGCAGTTTTAGAATCTAAATTGCGTTCTTGTATTTATGTTTTATCTTATTAAGTTATATCTTAATAAGATAAAACTATTATAGCATTCTAATTTCTTAAAGTCAATAAAAACTATTATAATTTTGTAATAAAAAAAGTAAGGTAACTTTGTGAAGTTCCTTACTTTTTTCTTTCTATCTTCTTAAAATCATTTTATATTTTATTCCGTTTACTGTTGTCCAGTCTCTCGCTCTGTTATTTGTTCTTGGTTTTGTGTATTTAAATCTGTATAATAAAATTCTCCTAGTCCATATTGCACTCTGTAATATTTTCCTATAAAATATGGTTCTATTTCTTCATTTAATACATATGTTGGAGCTATAACTTCTTCACCTTTAGAATTTACAACTCCCCATTTACCATCTAATCTTACACCTGCAAATCCATATTCATTAAATTCTGTAACTTTATCATATTTTGCTTCTACAACTGTATTACCATTTTTGTCTGTAAATCCCCATTTTTCATTTTCTTTATTGGCAAATAATGTATTATTTGGATATACTTCTGTATCTTTTAATTCTTTTCCCTGTTTATCAAAATATCTTGTTTCAGTATCATTAAATATTTTAATATAATCATCTTTTACTTCAACATTTGCATTTGTCATTTGACAAAGTTCTGCCATATCCTTTGAATATAATTTTGTTGTACTATCTTCAGTTGTACTTGCTTGTATAACATTTGTTCCTTCAATTTTTTGGAGTGCATCATTTCTCAATTCTATTTTAATATTATCATGACTATCAATTACACCTAATTTTGCTTGTTCATTACTTGCAATAAAATAATCATCAAATAAATATTCTATATAATTATATTTTTCTTCTATTACTTGTTCTCCCTCTTTGTTTATCACTCCATATTTTGTTCCATTTTCATTATTTATTCTTATTTTATATTTTTCATTTGAAGTATTTAATATAGCTATATTTCTATCTATATTTGCTTGTGTTCCGTCACTATTATAAACTGTTACACCTTGACTATTTTGTGCATATAGATATATACCTGTAATATCTATTTGATTATATTCTGCTGGTACAATTACTTTACCATCTAAATTTGCAATTCCAAATTTCTTACTTTTTTCTATTGTAAATAATTTATTGCTTTCATCATATTCAATAGATTGATATTCATTTGGTATTAATTCTTCATCATTTCTCATTATTCCAAATTGACCATTTTTGGCACACAATATATAAGTATTTTGATTATCTATAATTCCTATAACCCTAGACAATTGATTATATTCTGGTTCTAATAATAATTTCCCGTCATATTTTATATAACCATATCTATATCCTTCTTCTGTTGTATTAGATATAATATATCCTGCAAATTTATAATTGTTTTCAGATGTATAATATCCATCTACTGAAATTTTATTATATTTAATATCAACTAATTTATTACCTTTTATATTAATTACTCCGTATTTCTCATCTTGTTTAACTAACAATTCTCCCTCTTTATATGGTAACCCTTCAATTGATTCGTAAACTGGCTTTGTTATTTCTTTACCATTAAAATCAATAAGACCAAATTTTCCGTCTTTCTCATATTTTAATACACTTTTTTCATACATTAAATCACTTGAAATATTTTGTAATCCTATTGGTTCTACATTATTATAATCTGTTAAAATTTCTTCTTTTCTTTCATTTAAAACTTTTGTATTTTCTCCTTCATAACATATATAGAGAGCTTTTTCAGGATTTGGTATTACTACACTATCAAATTGCGGATCAATTATAATGTTACCTCCTCTATCTATTACACCTGATAACTCATCTTTTTCTAATACGAAATAATTATAAGTACTTACCTGTTCTACTTCATATTCTCTGGCATTTTTGTATATAAAATATACAGAAACTCCAACAATTATTGCTATTACTAATACCACAATTATAATGTTACGAATTATAAAATTTCTTTTCATATTAAAATCCTTTCTCTATTCTTCTTCCTTTTCATCTTGTTCTTCATTTTCTTCTTCAATATTATTTTTGCAAGCTTTTACTTTTATTATTCTTTTATCTTCATATTCTTCTATTTTATATGTTACCATCTCTGTTTCGATTATAGGATTTTCTTCATCTTTTGGTATTCTTCCTAATTCTTCTTGTAAATATCCGGGATAATGTATCATAATCCCCCTCTGGAATTTTTGCATCTAACAATTTATTAACATCATATATTGGAAGACTTCCTGATAATAAATATGTATTATCATCTATTTTCTCATATTCTTTTTCTACCTTGTCATATTCATCATATATATCTCCAACTAGTTCCTCTAAAATATCTTCCATAGTAATTAATCCTTCTGTT
The DNA here is from genome assembly GCA_944386415.1 of uncultured Clostridia bacterium. Lineage (GTDB taxonomy): Bacteria > Bacillota > Clostridia > TANB77 > CAG-508 > CAG-269. The sequence continues at coordinate 21,052 of CALXAY010000005.1, forward strand.
CCTCCATATTCATCAACAATAATTGCAATTTGAGTTTTGTTTTTCTGTAATTCTTTGAATACCTCATTTATTAATCTATTTTGTGATACAAAATAAGCTTCTTTTACTACATTTTTAACTTTAAAAGATTTTTTCCTTATATTTTTTAGTACATCTTTAACATATAATATACCTTTTATTTCATCTATTGTTTCATCATATACAGGTATTCTACTATATCGAAACTCCTCTTTTTCTAGTTCATCCATTAATTCGTCTGTACTAATATTTATATCTACTGCAAATATATCTTTTCTATGTCTCATAATTTCTGATACTGTTATATCATTAAATTCAAAAACATTATTTATTAATTCTTTTTCTTCCTCTTTGATATTTCCGCTTTCTTCCCCTTGGTCTACCATCATTTTAATTTCTTCTTCTGTTACTTGTTCTTCATCTGTTTCAGATACTCCAAACATTTTTGATACTGCATTTGTAACAAAAGTTAATAATTTTACAAATGGTGATGTCAAAATAAATATTGCTCTTATTATACCAATAGTTCCAAATGATATTTTTTCATAATATTTCATAGCAAGTCTTTTTGGAACTAATTCTCCTAATACTAAAGTAAAAAATGACAATATAATTGTAATTAATATGATTGATATACTGTTCCATACTCCTTGGCTAAAAAATGGCATTAAATCATATAAAATTGGTGATAATTTTTCTGCAAATGCGTCTGATGCAAACGCACTTGATAAAAATCCTGCTAAAGTAATTCCTATTTGTATTGTTGCTAAGAATTTACTTGGTGATTTTAACATTCCTTCAATTTGTCTTGCTTTCTTATTTCCTTCTTTTGCTTGTTTTTCTATTTTAGCATCATTTAATGAGATAAAAGCAATCTCACTTGCTGCAAAAAATGCATTGATAAAAATTAGTATTACTAAAACAATAAGTTGTGCTAACATTAAAAAATCTACTCTCCTTCTTTTATTAAAATATTACATGTATATTGTACCAAAAACAATTCATAAATTCAACTAAAAATAATGCTTATTAAAAATTTTCTTTTTTTATTACTTATATTATAACTAAATATTTATATTCTCTGCAATATTTTAATTTTTTATATTTAACTCAAATAACTTTAAAAAATTGAGGTTGCTTTTAGAGCCACCTCAACTTAAACATCTTATTTATAAAAATTTTCTAGCTTATTCTTCTTTTTATTTTACATCTTTTAAATTTATACATTTTATTCCAAATATTAGAATAAAAATAATAACTATTCCTAATATCACACACAGTGCTATATCTATTCCTGTTTTTGGTAATTGTGTTTTTGCAGTTTCATTATTAATTAAATTTTTATTACCGCTAATTTGGTTATCGCTATTTTGACTAATTATATTTTGTTCAAGAATTGAAGAATTTTCTTCTCCTGATATAGTATTTCCATTATTTTGTCCACCCTGAAATGAATCTTTTACCATTTCTGCATATTCATGAACTTTTGAAAAATCTCCATTTGGATTAATTCTCATAGTTCCTACTACCCTACAAGATGTGTCTGTTACATCCTGTAGCTCTGTAGTAAGTTCATATGTGTTTCCATATTGACTATCATTATAGATTTGAGGTTCACCATATGAAGATTTAAGATATTCTATGATATTATTATCAATTTGTGAATTAATAGACGAATCTATATTGATTCCTCCTGCACTTTCCAGTAAAGTCATTGCATAATATAGGAATGCCTCTTTAGGAATGACATTATTTAAACTTGCAATAGAAATATATGGCACAACAACTATTCCTGCATTTTGATTTTGTATTGCATATTCCATAGGTGTCATTCCTTGCTGTACATCAAAACTAAAAGAAAAAGTTGGCTCATTTGATAAATCATATTGCATCTCTAATTCTTGATTATCATAAGTGAGACTTATTGTATTATCACCAACATTTAGTTGTGAAATTCCCAAATCTAACTCATCATTTGAAATCACATTTTGAAGTTCCTGTGATAAACTCTCTTTTGTAACTTGTGCTATGGCTGCATAGCAATTTGAATATAAAATAAATAATATAATAATTAAAATTATTATGATTTTTATTATCTTTTGTCCTTTCATCATTTTTCCCCTTTTTATTAAATATATTGTATATTTTAACATACTAAAATTTTTAATACAAGTACTTAAATCTCTTTTTTATTTAGCAATATTTCTAAAATACTTATTTTAATTTTCTATAACTAATACAAAGTCAAATAGTAAAATTAATTACTATTTGACTTTACTTTTACATTCCTGTTACTGGTAACTTTTTAACCTCCAAACTCTTTACTTCTTTGCTTATTTTTTCATTTGTATTTATTTGCGGTACATCCTCCTTGTTATTATTCACAGTAACAGTAACTTCTTGGTTTAGTTTAGGCTCAACTTTAATTAAATTTTCATATATTTCATAACCATCATTTGTTTTAACTTCCTTTAAATAATAATTTTCAGGAAGTATATTTGTTATCTCTATTATTCCTTCTTCATTTGTTTTTAAATCAGTATAAACAACCTCCTTATTTTCATCTAGTAATTCAAATTCTACTCCTTGTAACTTATCACCACTTTCTTGGTCTTTTTTTACAATTATTATTTTTGTTTCATTTTTAAAATATGAATCACTTATACTTCCTATTCCATCTTCAAAAACTGCAGTGGTTAGTGCATAATCTTGATAACTACTATTTGGTGCTATACCATATAATACTGGTTTAGTTTTAATTTCTGCTTCTACTGTTAATTTAATTTTTCCATCTTCTATTAGACTTTTAATAGGAATTAAAACTTTAAATTTTTCACTTGGTATAAATTCTGTTTTTTCTTGATTGTTTTCATCTGTTAATTTTATCCCTTCTAGATTACTTCCATCTTCTTTTACTACATTTATTTTATAAATAGAAATTTCTGCTCCTGCAGTTACACTATAAGTTTTTGATATATAATTTTCATCTAGTTCATCTTGCTTCCATTCATCACTTTCTCTATTTATAGATATTGTACTAGATATTTTTGTTTCACTAGAATTTTCAGCATCACTTATTATTTTTCTAAATGCATTTAAAGTCCTTTGTCCAGCTTCACCTATTGCACCATAATCACTTGGATTATGTTTATATAAATAACAATAAATTGCTTGTTTTGTTGCTGTAAATGCTTCTTCTTTATTTTTTACACCTAGTTCATCTATTGTTTTGTATGGATAACCATTTATAATTCTTCTCCATAAACCAACATCTTTTATACTTCCGCTTACAGAAACTGTGTATTCTTGTGTTTCTGCTCCTGGTTTTGATGCATCTAAACAATATGCAGGATAATGTACACCATCTTCTGTATATTCTACATAACTTACTTTTATAGGAGAACCTTTATATGTAAGTAACTTTCCACAATCTCCTACTAAATAAATATGTGCTGAATCTATATTTTTAGCAAATACAACATTGCTAAAACTTAGAAAACTCATTATCACTGAAGATATTATTATAAATATCTTTCTTAAATTATTTTTGATATTTTCTTTTTTCTTAAATTTTATTTTATAATTATTATTCAAATTATTCCTCCTTATTCTCTGATTTCTCTTCTCCTTGTATACATCTTCTGTATGCTGGCTCATTTTCTACACATGTAATTAATGTTATTTTATTTTCTTTTGTTTCTTCTAGATAACTCCAATCTGTATCTTTAATTATTACATGTTTTGTAACTAAATACTCTTTTCTCTTTCCTTGATAATTATAAAATATACTATCACCTTCTTTTAATTCTTTTAGTCTTTCAAAATAGTTATTTTTATAACCTCTATTATGTGCCGCTAATCCAACATTTCCTTTATCTTTTTTAGTTTCTTCAAAATGTCCTATGTAATCTTCCATTATTTCTTTTGTTGTTCCTTCTCTTATGTCTGCTTTTAAATTTATCTTTGGTATTTCTAAATACCATATATTTTTTTCTTCTGTTTTTTCTATTACATTTTCATTAGCCTTTGCTTCTTGGATAGCATTTTTGACTTCAAATCCTGCTTTTAATGAACTTTTCTTTGTGAAAATATCATAATTTGAAAAAAATAATTGTATGATGGAAAAAATTATTAGAGTTATAATAAAACTAAGTAAATTAATATATATAGAACTATATCTAAACACTATATATATTTCCTCCTTATTAAATTGATTTTCTATTAGGATTTTCTAGATTTGAAATAAAATAATTTTAAAAAATAATAAAACAAAAATGTTATGAGTTAACTCTTTATGTATATTATCATATTTTATATAATTTGTAAAGAACTTTTCATCGCAAAATTTGACATTAAACGACAAAAGACAATTAAGTTCTTTACTTAATCGTCTCATATTTTTAATTCTAATTCAAAATAAAACTCTACACCATCTTCTTTATTTACTACTCCATAACTATTTCCATAATTACTCATTATCGCTTTTACAAATGCTAAGCCAATTCCTGTTCCTCCTTCTTTTCTATTTCTAGATGCATCTACTTTATAAAATCTATTCCATATTCTATTTATATGTTCTTCTGCTATTTGTTCTCCTGTGTTAAATACTTTTACCCTTACTTTGTTTTTCTCTACATCAACAATATTCTCTATTTTTATTAATTTTTTACCATTTATTTCTTCTACATGTTTTATAGCATTCGTAAAGTAATTTGTAACTACTTGTTCTATGTAAAAATCATCTGCTATAACATTTATTTCGTCTGGTGTCTCTAATTTAATTTCTACTTGCTTTTCATCTAACATCATTTGGGATTTTCTTATTACTTCTTTTTCTACTTCTACTATATTAAATGTAGTATCATTAAACTCTCTTTTACCATACTCAAGTTTCATAAGTTCTAGCAATTGCTTTACTAGCTTATCCATTTTATTAGTTTCATCTAATATAACTTCTGCATAAAATTTTCTACTTTCATCATCTGTGTTTATATTTTCAAGCAATCCTTCACTATATCCTTGTATTAATGCTATTGGCGTTTTTAATTCATGTGATACATCTGAAATAAAACTCTTCCTCATTTCATCCAATTTTGATTTCTCTTCTATGTCTTTTTCTAGCTCAATATTTGTTTCTCTTAATTGCTTAATTGTTTTTTCTAACTTATCTGACATTAAATTAATACTCTTACCTAATGTGTTTATCTCATCATCAGTATCTGTTGTCCTATACTTATGACTAAAATCTAAGTTTGACATCTTTTTTGCAATAGCATTTAACTCTAAAATTGGATCAGTAAATTTTCTTGATACATATGATACAATAACAGCTGATATTAGTATTGCAAATCCTGCCATTAAATATAAGAAATTATTTGATATTTTAACACTTTCTTGGATTGAATTTATTGGTATTCTTATATATAATAAATATCCATTATCAAGTGTTGCTGCAAGCAATACATATGTAAGTCCATTTTTTGTATCTTTTATTCTACTGATAATAAAGTTGTCTGTTTGTTCAATTATTTCTCCATCTCCTGTATTGAATCTACTTGTCATTTCATTCATCTGACCATATGCAGAAAAAAAATCTTTATTAGATGTATATACATTTACATTTTGATCATCTTTAATAAGAATATCAAAATTATTTTTAATTGCCATTTTCTCTAGCTCATTTGACAAATCCCCTTGTTCATTATTATAATAGTCATTCACTGTAATATAAACTGATTTTAATGCATTTCTCTTACTATATAAGTAAAATTGTCCAAAAACAAAATTATTAACTAATATTAAAAATATAATAATCCCTATTATAATAAGCGACAAAACTAAAAACAATCTTACCCTTACTGATTTAAAAGGATTTAATTTTTTGCTCATCTTTTCTCCTTCTTCTACTATTTAGTTTCAAACTTATATCCTACTCCTCTTATAGTTTTTATATATTTTCCTTTTTTACCTAATTTATGTCTTATCTTCTTTATATGGCTATCTATTGTTCTTGAATCTCCATAATAATCATAATTCCATACATTATTTAATATTTTATCTCTTGATAAAGCTATATTTTCATTATCTACTAAATAAACTAACAATTCATATTCTCTTAAACTTAACTCTATTGTTTTTCCGTCTACTTTAACAGTTCTTCCTTCTTTGTCTATTTCTATTCCACCATAATCTTTTACTTCTTTTATATCTTTGTTAGTCCTTTTTAATAATGCTTCTACTCTTGCTACTAATATCTTAGGACTAAATGGTTTAGAAATATACTCGTCAACTCCCAATTCAAATCCAAATAATTCATCTTGTTCTTCACCTCTAGCTGTAAGCATTATTATAGGCACTTTTGATTCTTGTCTTATTTGTCTTAATACAGACCATCCATCTAGTTTTGGCATCATAACATCTAATAAAATAAGACTTATTTTATTTTTATTTTCTTCAAAAACCTCTAAAGCTTTTTCTCCATCTTCAGCTTCTAATATACTAAAATCTTTAGCTGCTAAAAAGTCTTTTATCAATTTTCTCATTCTTTGCTCATCATCTACAACTAAAATATAATCATTTACCATTTCTTTACTCCTTATCTTTTTTCACATATATTATATATTATAACTAGTTTTTATGTCTATAATGTGAATTAATTATAGAAAAAATGAGATTTCAGATAAAATTCCAAAATCTCATAGTAAATTATTATCAAAATCTTTATTGTTTCTCTATATATACTGAAGTTGATGGATAAGATAACTCTACTCCCAAATTATGTAATATGTTTATTATATTTTTATTTATCTTATCTTTAAGCATTATATAATCATTATATCCTGTTGGTACTACAAACATATACACCAATAAAGACAATCCATTATCTGTTATATTCTCAAAAGATATTATTATATCATCATCAATTACTTGAGGTTCTTTTATTAACATTTCCTTTATTCTATTAGATATCATTTCCATTTGTTCTGCAGTGGTATCTAATGGAAATGATAAACTAAATTTATATCTTCTTTTTTCCATTTTACTCCAGTTTATTATAGCTGAATCTGCTATTGTTGAGTTTGGAATATTTACCACTGAATTTTCAAAATTTCTTATTCTAGTTGTTCTAAAAGTCATATCCTCAACTGTTCCTTCATAATTAGGCGTTTGTATCCAGTCTCCAACATTAAATGGCTTATCTATAAATAACACAATCCCTCCAAAGATGTTTTTAGCCGTATCTTGAGCTGCAAGAGTTACAATAATACCTCCAATTCCAATTCCTGCAACTAATCCATTTAAATTTATTTGTAATATTGCAAATATTATAAATAAAGCAATTAAATATATTATTACTCTTGTTACTTTTAATGCAAATTCTAGCATAGAATCTTCAACATCATTTTTCCAGCTTTTTCTTATTCTTTTAATTAATGAAGATTTTGTTGTAAAACTTGATGCTAAAGCCTTTGCAAAAGCTAATACACTTATTATCTGGAATCCTTTTGTAACTATTTCCATTACATTGTCTGGTAAATTAAGAGGTTTCTTTAAGAATACTACTGCAATATAAATACCTAGTATTGTGAAAAATATTTTTAAAGGAGTATAGAATGCACTCTCCTTTATAGACTTCTTACTTTTTGAATTAAATTTAAATATTTTTATAATCATATATGATATACTTGGGCTTAATACTTTAAAAAGTATTATCAAGCATATCGCTACTATTATATCTATAATATCTACTGCTTTTAAACTTTCTATAAAATTTACTACTTGCTCCATTTTTTCCTCCGTATAATAAAATTGCTTAGTTCATATAGTCTCTTAACTTTTTACTTCTACTTGGGTGTCTTAATTTTCTTAATGCTTTTGCTTCTATTTGTCTTATTCTTTCACGTGTTACGTCAAATTCACGTCCTACTTCTTCTAGTGTTCTTGCTTTTCCATCTTCCAATCCAAATCTTAATTTCAATACTTTTGCTTCTCTTGGTGTTAATGTATTCATTACTTCTTCTAATTGTTCTTTAAGCATTGTATATGCTGCTGAATCTTGAGGTGCTGGGCTATCTTCATCTTGAATGAAATCTCCTAAATGGCTATCATCTTCTTCACCAATTGGTGTTTCTAATGATACTGGGTCTTGTGCTATTTTTTGAATTTCCATTACTTTCTCTACTGGTATTTCCATTTCTCCAGCTATTTCTTCTGGCGTTGGTTCTCTTCCTAATTGTTGTAATAAGTGTCTTGAAGTTCTTATTAGTTTATTTATAGTCTCTACCATATGCACAGGTATCCTTATTGTTCTTGCCTGGTCTGCAATAGCCCTTGTGATTGCCTGTCTAATCCACCAAGTAGCATAAGTACTAAATTTAAATCCTTTTGTATAATCAAATTTTTCTACTGCTTTTATTAATCCCATATTTCCTTCTTGTATCAAATCTAAAAATAGCATTCCTCTTCCTACATATTTCTTAGCAATACTTACAACTAATCTTAAGTTTGATTCTGCTAATTTTTGCTTTGCTTCTTCATCACCATCTAGTATTCTTTTTGCTAAATCTAATTCTTGGTCAAATGTTAAAAGAGGTATTCTTCCTATTTCTCTTAGATACATTCTAACAGGATCATCTACATTTATTCCTTCATAACTTGTATCTGTTATTTCATCAAGTTTTAAGTCTTCTACTTCTTTTAAGTCATCTATATCTGGTTCTTCATCTAAATCATCGTTTAAACTTACTCCCATTTCTTCAAAAGCATCAAAAACTTTGTCTATTTGATCTGGATTTGCATCATCTAATTCCTTTGCTAAATCTCCATATGTTATCTTACCTTGTTCTTTGGCCTTCTTTAATATTTTATTTACTTTTTCGTTTTTTATTTGTTCTTCATCTTTTTCTTCTCTTTTTTCTTCTTTAGATTCTAATTTTTCTTCTATCTTTTTTTCATTTTCTTCTTTCACATTTTTTTCAGATTTTGTATTTTCTTTTTTTGATTCTTTATCTACTTTTTCATTTTTAGCCTTTTCTCCTTTTTTTGTTGTTTTTTTATTATTTTCTTTTACTTCTGTTTTCTTCTTAAATTCTTTTTTGTTCTCTTCTATTTTTTCTTCAATTTCATTTTTCTTTTTAGCCATTTTCTTCTCACCCCTATTTCATTTTAGCTAATCTATTAATAATATCGCTTAGCTCTTTTCCTAATTTATTTTTTTGCTCTTGTGTTAAATTTAATTCTTTGTTTTCTAGTGTTTCTAAAATACTAATTTTTTTATTATTTAATTTATCTTTTTCATAACTTCTTAATACATCATCTATAGCTTTTTCAACATCCTCTATTTCATAGTCATCTGCTAAGATTTCAGTTACATGATTTTGTTCTTCTTCTCCTAGCTCGTCCAAAATCCCATTAATATTACTATTTCCTTTTTCTAGTTCTTCATACAATTTTTCAGCAATTTTTTTGTTTATCTCGTCTTTAAAATCTTCCTTACTTATATTTTGCTTTATTATTTTATAAACATTTAAATCTCCATTTAGTAATATTGCAAGTACAGTGTTTTCCCTTCTCTTTACTGTTTCTGATACTTCATTTTTTTGAATATTTATATGCCTAACTACTGGTTTTGCCTTATCTAAAACTTTTTCGCCTTGTTTGTTTTCATAAGTTAATTTATTTACTTCAGCATAAATTGCTTCTTTGGATATTTCATATTCTTTTGATATTTTTTCGATATATACTTCCTTTTCAATGTTATTATCAACTTTTGAAATTAATTTTGCAATTTCGTTTAAAAATTTTATTTTATCATTAGTACTATTTAAGTCAAGGTCTTTTTTTAATAGTTTTACTTTAAACTCAATTATTGAAAGAGCTTTATCTACCAAACTTTGAAATCTTGCATTACCATATTTAATAATGTACTCATCTGGATCTTTTGCTCCTTCCATTTGAAGTATTCTAATATCGCATCCCATATTTTGCAATATATCCACTGCTCTAATTTTAGCTTTTAGTCCTGCTTCATCTGAATCGAAACTAAGTATAATTTGTTCTGATGTTTTTCTTAAAAGCCATCCTTGTTGCTGTGTTAAAGCTGTTCCTAAAGGTGCTACAACATTTGTTATTCCTCTTTGATGAAGTGAGATTACATCCATATAACCTTCTACTATTAATAGCCTTCTTTTTGTATCTTGTCCTTTTTTAGCAACATTTAATCCAAATAAGTTTCTTCCTTTATTAAAAACTATATTCTCTGGTGAATTTATATATTTCGGTTTTGAATCATCTAAAACTCTTCCTCCAAAAGCTATTACTCTCCCTCTAGCATCACATATTGGAAACATCAATCTATTTCTATATCTGTCTATATATCTCCCATTATCGTTTTTGTTTACTAAACCTGATTCTAATATTTCTAAATCTTGAAATCCTTCTTTTCTTAATGCTTGATATAATTCATCAAATTTTCCAGAAAATCCTATTCTAAATGATTTTAATGTTTCATTACTTAACTTTCTTTTTTTTACATAATCTTGTGCTATCTTAGCAGTGGGCTTATATAAATTTTCATGATAATACTCCGCTGTAAATTCATTTACCTTATATACTTTTGCTCTTAATTCTTCTTTTTGCCTATCTGCTTGATTTTCAAATGTGGGTAATTGTATGTTCGTTCTTTCAGCTAACGTTTGTACTGCCTCTACAAAATTAATCCCTTCTATTTTGCTTAAAAAAGTAAAAACATTGCCTCCTACTCCACATCCGAAGCAATGAAATATTTGTTTATCCGGTGAGACAGAAAAAGAAGGTGATTTTTCATTATGGAATGGACATAATCCAAAGAAATTTCTTCCGCTTCTTTTTAAATGCACATACTGTGAAATTACATCTACAATGTCATTAGCTTGTCGAACTTCTTCTATTGTTTCATCGCTATATCTTGGCATTTCTCCCTCACTTTCTCACAAATTCTTTCTTTTTTTATACACACTTATATTATTCGACGCATTTTACATAAATCCTTCCTTTATTACAAAAAAATGTTATTTTTTGTAATATTATTCACATTTTGTGCACAATAATTGTATGCATTTTAGAATAAAATATAACAAAAAAACTAATCTTTAAAGACTAGTTTTTCTAAAATATTATTGCCAACTTAAAATAGGATATCCATCATTTACATTATCTATATCTTGCTTAAAAGCATCTCCAAGAGAAGTATAAATATCTTTTAATACATTATCACTTACTGATTTAACACCTTCATATATATTTTCATAACCACTTATTGTATTTTCTAAATAATAAGAATTTCTTATTGTTCCACTTTCTTTAAATCCTACTATTCCTCCTCCTGCTTGTCCAGTTATACTTCCTTTAGAATAAGTATTTTCTATTAAACAATTTCCGTTTTCCTATTCCTACAATACCTCCTATATTAGTTCCTGCTCCTGTAATATCACCTATATTATAGCAATTAGTAATTGTTCCCCCCCTATTTGCTCCTGAAATTCCTCCTATATTAGTTGTATCTGAAATTATGCTTCCTAAATTATAACAATTATTTATTTGTATAGTATTATCATTTAAAATTCCAATAATTCCACCAACCGTAGAATTTGCCTGTATAGTACCTAGATTACCACAATTTCTAATTATACAATCACTACCTGCTGTTCCAACAATTCCACCAATATTAGCAGAATTTGATATTATATTTGCTTTATTAAAACACCCTTCTACAATAGAACTAGCATTTGCATATCCTGCAACACTTCCATAGCTCACACCAACATTTATATTACAATTTTCTCCTATAATTACATTTTTTATATTAGCATTTTTTATTAATCCAAATAAACCTTTTCCTTTTTCTTTGGAACTTATTTTTATTCCATCTATTGTATACCCCATACCATTAAAAGTCCCCTCGAACGGAATGTTAGTTTCATCATTTATTGATGTATTTGAATTTAAATATGTTCCTATTGGTTGCCATTCTTCATTTATATCTAATGTTATATTTGCTGTTAATACTATGTATTTTCCTTCATAAGTATTACCTTTATTTACTTCATCTCTGAATTTTTTTAAATCTTCTGCATTATTAATATATAAATCCACTTGAATTTTATCTACTTCATTATCTTTTATTTCATATAGTTCATTATCTAAACTAACAATATATGTTCCATCTGCATTTTGTGCTACTTCTGGATTTGTTTCTTTAAACTGATTGTCAATTGCCTCTTGTAAATTATCTTTACTTAATTTTTGATAACCATTTTCTCCAATTTGTGCTTCTGATACCGCCAATTTAATTTTTTCTATATTTTCAGCATCTTTTGTTTCATTTTTAGCATTTTGTGCTTGTGTAAGAATTCCATTATTGCCTGTTAACATCGCAATTGAAACACTAGCTAAAATTAATAAAACTATAATAGTTATCACTAAAGCTATAAGTGTTATTCCTTTTTCTTTCTTTTGTATTTTTTTCATTTCATCTTCCTCCTAAAAATCTAATTCTTTTTTATCTTACACGTATAACGCGTAAAAGTCAATACGCGTATAAAGAATATTCTATAATTTTTTAGAGGTGAATTTTATGAATTTACGAATACGTGATTTAAGAGAAGATAATGATTTAACACAAACAGAAATTGCTAAGTTACTTGGTTGCACACAACAAACTTATTCAAGATATGAAACTGGAGAAATTACAATTGATATTAATAGTCTAATAAAACTTGCACAATTTTATAAGACTTCTATTGATTATTTAGTAGGATTATCAGACCAAAAATAAACACATGAATTATTTTTTCATGTGTCCATTTTTATTTATTCATTTAATAACATCATTTTTTCATCTAACTTGTTAATTGCTTTTGCACAGTTTACCCACTCTTTAGACTTTTTCTTACTTGGTTCTTCTTTAGTTTTATACTTCATTTTATGTTCTAAACTAGACCAGAAATCCATCGCCATTGTCCTTATTTGTACCTCTACTTTAACATAAATTAGTTGCTTAGATAACATTACCGGTACTCCTAAGATTATATGATATGCTGAATATCCACTCTCCTTTGGATGAGTAATATAATCCTTTTCTTTTAAAGTTTCAATTCCTGGTATACTTTGGATTAAGTTCTTTATTGAGTAAATATCTTTTTGTAGTGGACATACTACACGTATACCTGCAATGTCATTTATGTTCTCAATCATCTCTTTGTATGTTAATTTACATTCCTTTTTCTTCATTTTTTGTATAATACTTTTTGGTGATTTAATTCTTGTATTTATATGGTCAACTAAATCGTAATCATAAAATGTTTTAAATTCTTCTTTAAAAATTTCTATTTTAGTATTTAATTCTCTAATTGCCATTTTGTAAATAAACATAAGCTTTTGGAATGTTACATCCTTTTCTTTTACTTTTCCATTGTAGTCTAAGAAATTCTTCAGGTCAATTAAATCTGTACTTTCCTCTTCAATTTTCATACACATTCAACTCCTTTTTTATGGTTTTTATGTATGTTTCTTATTTAGTATATGCTTATTCTAACCATATATTGTTTCTAAAAGGTATTTTGAATGTGTTTTTTTAGTGAATTAATTTTTATTAATACTGTCTTCCCCAAACTACCATTGTATCAGCTTTTTTACCACAACATACACATGTATCTGATATATGTTCTTGTTCAAAAGGTATACATCTAGATGGTGCTCCTGTTAGTTCTTTTACTTTATCCTCACATTCTTGTGAACCACACCACATCGTTTTTACATATCCTTGATTTTCTTCTAGATTCTTTTTCAATTCATCCATATTATGAGCTATAGTTGTTTTTTCTATCATTCTTTCTTTACAAATATTAAACATATTTGTATGTATATCTTTTAAAAGTTTTTCTATTTCTTTCTCTAAATTATCTATCTTAATAGTAACTTTTTCAAAAGTATCTCTTCTAGTTATAGTTACTTCATTATTTTCTAATTCCTTTGGTCCCATTTCAACTCTAACTGGTACGCCTTTCATTTCCCAGTCATTAAATTTGTAGCCAACAGAATAATTATCTCTATCATCTAGTTTTACTCTAAATTTTTCTTTTAATTTTCCTTCTAGTTTTCTTGCTTCTTCTAATACATTTCCTTTTTCTTGTGCTATTGGAACTATAACTACTTGTATTGGTGCAACATATGGTGGTAACTTTAATCCTCTATTATCTCCATGTGCCATTATTACTGCTCCAATTAATCTAGTACTTATTCCCCATGATGTTTGATATGCATATTCTTCTTTTCCTTCTCTATTTTGGAATTTTACATCAAATGGTTTTGTAAAGTTTTGCCCAAAATAATGTGATGTTCCACCTTGCAAAGCTCTTCCATCATGCATTAATGTCTCTACTGTATATGTTGCTTCTGCTCCTGCAAATTGTTCTTTTTTAGTTTTTCTTCCTTTTAAAACTGGTATTGCAAGTAAATTTTCTATAACATCTGCATATACTTCCAACATATCTAATGTGAATTTTTTAGCTTCTTCTGCTGTTTCATGTATTGTATGTCCTTCTTGCCACAAAAATTCTCTTGAACGTAAGAATGGTCTTGTTTCTTTTTCCCATCTTAAAACACTACACCATTGATTATATAAAAATGGTAAATCTCTCCATGAACTTAACCATTTAGAATACATTGTTGAAAATATTGTTTCTGAAGTAGGTCTTACACATAATTTTTCTTCTAATTCTTCTTCTCCTCCTACTGTGACCCATGCAACCTCAGGTGCAAATCCTTCAACATGATCTTTTTCTTTACTTAATAAACTTTCTGGTATTAAAACTGGCATAGAAACATTTTCTACTCCAAGTTTTTTAAATCTTTCATCTGCATATTTTTGTATATTTTCCCATATTGCATATCCATATGGTCTTATTGCTATAAATCCTTTTACTGTTGTATAATCAGCAAGTTCTGCTTTTAATACTATGTCTGTATACCATTGTGCAAAATTTTCATCTATATCTGTTATATCATTAACAAATCCTTTTTTCTTACTCATAAATTTTCCTCCAATTTTATTTTTAATTATTTTCTTTAAAATTTTCTGCTTCTTCCCTTTTGGGGCTAGGAGCCTCCGCAGGACCTTCTTTTGTTTCATTTTCTTCTATTAAATCATCTATTACTATTTGTTTATTTTCATCTAATTTGTATCTTGGAAGTTCTGGTAAATCATTTAATGATGAATAACCAAACATTTTTAAAAATTCACCTGTTGTTTTATATGACATTGGTTTTCCTGGTAAATCTATTTTTCCCGCTTCTGTTATTAATCCATATTCTAATAATTTATACACACATGCATCTGCTGACACTCCTCTTATTGCTTCTATCTCTGCTCTTGTGATTTTAGGATTATATGCAATTATTGATAATGTTTCTAATGCTGCTGTAGATAAGTTTGGTTTATTTCTTTTATCTAATACTGGATATATATATTCATACATATCTTTTTTTGTGCACAATTGATAAGAGTCATTGATTTTTATTAATTCAATACCTCTATCTTTATTATTATAATCACTTTGCATTACATTAATTATTTCATCTATTTCATCGCTAGAAAGTTCTAATGCTAACATTATCTCATTTTTAGAGACTTCTCTTCCCGCTGCAAAAAGTATTGCTTCTATTTTTGCTTTTGTCTCATGTATTTGCATATTTATCCCTTCTTATCATTTATCAACTATTTACTATTATGTCATGAATTTAGCTATATGTCAATATTTTTTAAATATCTTGTCTTTTTAATTTTATTGTGATAATATATAAAAAAAGTTTTTCGGAGGTAATTGTTATGGATGAAAATAAAAAAATTGAAGTTGTTAATGGTGATGGCTCTAACCTTAATATTTCTCCAGCTTACGACCATCTAAATGCTGGTACTCCTACTCCTTCAAGTAAGAAACCTAAAAACATTGTTGTTCCAAAATCTATGAAGGAAAAAGAAGAAGAAGAAAACAAGGATAAAAAAGAAAATAATGAAAATGACTCAAGTAAAGATGAAAATAATAATAAATAAAACTTTTAAATAAAAACTCTCATAAATAAATTTATGAGAGTTTTTATTTATTTCTATTCTTCCTCAGGTGCTTCAACTGGACAAACACCTGCACATGTACCACATGAAATACATGCAGAACTATCAATTTCAAATTTGCTGTCTCCTTGTGATATGCAACCTACTGGACATTCAGCAGCGCAAGCTCCACAAGAAATACATTTATCTGTAATTTTATATGCCATTTATTTCACCTCCTATAAATTCTTTTCCATTTATTATTCTCTATTCGTGATTTCTTCTAATTTTAATAACTCATCCCATCTTCTATCTACTTCTTTTTGGAATTCTTCAATCATCCACTCATTTCCTGGTTTAAACATATGTTTAAATCTCTTTTGTGGTTTTAAAAATTCTTCAATTGGTAATTTATTTGCTGGTTTATAATTAATCTTATATTTACCATCTACTACTTCATATAATGGCCAATAACATGTTTCTACTGCTAATTTATTTATTTGCATTAACATATCTGTCGGATATCCCCATCCTCTTGGACATGGTGCTAAAACATTTAAGAAACATGGTCCTTCTGTGTAAATTGCTTTTTCTGCTTTTTCATACAAATCTTTAAAGTTCATATAACCAATAGTTTGAGCAACATATGGTAAATGATGTCCTGCCATTATAGTTGTCAAATCTTTTCTTTGTTGCATTTTTCCAGGAATAACCGTTCCTGCAGGAGATGTTGTAGTATCTGCAAAATGTGGTGTTGCAGATGAACGTTGGATACCTGTATTCATATATGCACCATTATCATAACATACATAAACCATATCATGTCCACGTTCCATTGCTCCTGATAAACTTTGGATACCTATATCATAAGTTCCTCCATCTCCACCGAACGCAATAAATTTTGTTGTATTATCTATTTTTCCTTGTTTCTTCATAGATTTATAAGCTGCTTCTGCTCCTGAAAGTGTTGCTCCTGCACATTCAAAAGCTGTATGAATAAATGAATCTGTCCATGATGTATATGGATACATAAATGTTGAGACTTCCATACATCCTGTTGCTACTGCAACTACTGCATGGTCTTCTGGTTTTAAAGCTCTCATTATCATTCTAGCTGATGGTGGAGCTCCACAACCTGCACACATTCTATGTCCTGATGTAAATCTTGAAGGTTTATTTGCAACTACTTCTTTTACATTATAAGGCATTAGTCTTCAGCCTCCTTTCTTAATCCTAAATATCTATATGGATTTTTAACTTCTCCTGTTTTTACAATTTCAAATAAATCATTATATACTTTTTCAATTTCATCTTCTCTTGTATCTCTACCACCAATACCATAAACATAGTTTACAGTTGGTACATGTTTATTTTTTACATACAAGCTACTTGTTACATCTTGGAATAATGCTCCTCCTGCTGCATTTAATGAATCTGCTTTGTCAAGTATTGCTACTGCTTTTAAATGACTTAGAGCTTCTGCTATTTCATCTACTGGGAATGGTCTATATACACGTAGTTTTAATAGACCAACTTTTTGACCTTGTTCTCTTAATTTGTTTACAACTGCTTTTGTTGTTCCTGCAGTTGAGTTCATACAAATAATTGCAACTTCTGCGTCTTCCATTTTATATTCTTCAAATAATCCATATTTTCTTCCTGTCATTTTTTCAAAATCTTTTGCTACATCTAAAATTACTTGTTTTGCATTTTTCATAGCTTCTGCTTGCTGTGCTTTATGTTCAAATAAATAACTTTGAACATCTAATGGACCTACTGCTATTGGTTCATCTTGATTTAATAAATAATGTTTTGGATGATATTCTCCCACAAATTCTTTTACCTTTTCATCTTCTACTAATTCTATATTTTCAATAGAATGTGATGTAATAAATCCATCTTGACATATCATTAATGGAAGCATTACATTTTCGTTTTCTGCAATTCTATGTGCCATTAAAGTATTATCATATGCCTCTTGATTATTTTCTGAAAATAGCATTATCCAACCGCTATCCCTTACTCCCATTGCATCTGAATGGTCATTGTGAATATTTAATGGACCTGATACTGCTCTATTTACTAACGATAAAACTATTGGTAATCTTAAACTTGAAGCAATATATATCATTTCCCACATTAAAGATAAACCATTTGCTGATGTTGCTGTCATAGCTCTTGCTCCTGCTGCTTCTGCACCAATACACGCTGACATTGCACTATGTTCACTTTCAACTGCAACGAATTCAGTATCTACTGCACCATTTGCTACAAATGTTGAAAAGTATTGTGGTATCTCTGTTGATGGTGTTATAGGAAAAGCTGCTACTACATCTGGATTAATTTGTTTCATAGCTGTTGCTGCTGCTTCATTACCACTTAATCTTTCTCTTATACTCATATTTTTTCTTCCTTTCTATTTTTATTCTTCTTCTTTCATTTCTATTGCTCCAAATGGGCAAACTTTTGCACAAACCCCACATCCTTTGCAATAGTCGTAATTAAAGTCTTCTCTTTTCATTTCTTTATTTACTGGTATTGCATCATCTGGGCAAACTGGGAAACATAGTCCACATTGTTTACATTTTTCGCTTAAAAATACCGGTCTTACACTTCTCCAGTCTCCTGTTTTAAATTCTCTTGCATTACCAGCTTCATATATATCTCCACCTGGAGTCATTTTCTCCATTGGAGTATCTGGATTTATATTTGTCATATCTTCTTAACCTCCTTTAGAGCCATTTCTAAAGCTTTCATGTTTCCATCTATTACTTCTGGCTTTTTTGCAAATTTATGTTTAAAAGATCCTTTCATATCTTCTATTAGTTCTTCATCTGTCATAATTCCACTTACTTTTACAATTCCAGCTAGCATTGGAGTATTAGGAAAATATTTTCCTAAAGTTTCTAAAGATATTTTCCTTGCGTCTAATGTATAAATATCTCCTTTATATCCTTTTAATTCTTTTTTTAATACTTCTGCTGGCTTTGTTGTATTAATTAATATTGCTCCATCTTCTTTTAATCCTGATGTTACATCAACTGACTCTAACAAAGTGTCATCTACTACTACAACATAATCTGGATAATAGATATTGCTATGAATTGTAATAGGTTCATCACTAATTCTGTTGTATGCTGTAATTGGTGCTCCCATTCTTTCAGGTCCATATTCAGGAAATCCTTGAATATATTTTCCTGTGTTAAATGCTGCATCTGCCAAGAGTAAAGAAGCTGTTTTAGCACCTTGTCCACCTCTACCGTGCCATCTAATTTCTATCATGTTACTCATTTTCATTTAGCCTCCTTTTTCAAAATTTATATATATTTTTCTACACGCTTAGTATATGACTAAAAGCTTACATTGTCAAGAATTTTTAATTAATTTGACTGCTAAGTTTTAACATGTTTTTTGGGACGGGGTCAAAAAACAGTTTATCAACAATAAAGCCAAAAAGACTAACTCTTAGTTAGTCTTTCATTATATATTATTTTTGTATAATAATTTCATATCCTTTTGGTATTGCTGGATTCAAGATATCTTTTATTACATATTCTGCTTCCATTTCTGCAAATTCAAGTATTCCTGTTTCCTCCGCCTCTTTTATTCCATCTTGTTCTGCTAATGCACATGCTTTATTTGCATCCTCTTTTGAATCTACATTAAACAGTGCAAACTTTTCATCAAAATATTGAATATCTTCTTGATTTACATGACAATCAAAAACTTTTGCTTCTGGCATAACCACCTTTATTTCTTTTGCTATTTTATTAGGTATTATTTCTACTTCTTTAAGATCTACACCTGCACTAATTGTAGCAGTATAAATCATTGTAAAATCAGCTCTATTTATTATCATTGCACCTGCATCTTTATAATTTTCTATTCCTGTAATTTTTAGCTTTGCAGTTGTTAATTCACTTGACTTTTCGAGTAATTGATTTAAATATGTAAAGTCTGCTGTTGCTTCTAAATTAACAAGTTTAAATCCCGCAATAATTATAATTATTATAACTGCTACTACAAATATAATTTTTGACTTAGTAGTCTTGAATAACCTAAAAAATATATTAGGTTTTTTTTCTCCTTTAATTTTCTTTTCTTTCATCTCGTCATTCTTTTCTTTCTCCATTAATTTTTCCCCTTTCTTTTAAAACACCGTTATTATTATTGCTCTTATTACTATAAATGCCAAAATCACTCCAAGTACAATTAATAATTTTTTCATTTTTTCCTCCTTGTATTTATTTTCTTACCATATAATTTGTTTTTATAGATATAAAAAAACGTTATGTACGAATAAAATTATATCACCAAATTTTATCTTTTTCAATTATTTTTAACATGATGTTTGATATTTGAATATTTACTCAATAAAAATGAACCCTCCTTGTTAAACTTTTTCTAGCATTTGGGGTTCATTTCAAAATCTTGCTATTTTTTATTAGTCATAAATTCTTTTAATCTCTTTTCTACCTCTTTTGCAGATGACATTTGAATTATTTCTTCACTAATTTTTTCACATTCTTCTGAATTTAAATTATTAATTGTTTTTCTAGCTCTTAATATACTATTTGAATTCATTGAAAATTCATCTAGTCCAAGCCCAACTAAAAGTGGAATAAAGCTTGGGTCTCCTGCTGCTTCACCACACATTCCACAAATTATATTTGATGAATGTGCTCCATCTATTGCATTTTTTATTAACTTAATTACAGCTGGATGATATTTTGTATATAATTTAGAAATCTTTTCATTTCCTCTTTCTACTGCTACTACATATTGAATTAAGTCATTTGTTCCTATACTAAAGAAATCACATTCTTTAGCTAATTTATCTGCAATAAGTGCTGCTGATGGAATTTCTATCATAATACCTACTTGAATATTTTTATCATATTCTATATTTTCATTATCTAATTCTTTTTTACATTCTTCTAAAACTTGTTTAGCTTCTCTTAACTCATCTATAGAAGATATCATTGGGAACATTATAGCTAATTTTCCAAAAGCACTTGCTCTTAATATTGCTCTTAATTGAGTCTTAAAAATACTTGGTCTATCTAGACATAAACGAATTGCCCTATATCCTAAAAATGGATTTGCTTCTTTTTCAAGTTCTAGATATTTTAAATCTTTATCTCCTCCAATATCTAATGTTCTTATTATTGCTTCTTTACCTTCCATAATTTCTGCTACTTCTTTATATGCGGTAAACTGACTTTCTTCTGATGGCATAATATCACTATCCATGTATAGAAATTCACTTCTAAATAATCCAACACCTTCTGCTGTATTTTTTATTGCAATTTTTGCATCTGATGGAAGTCCGATGTTTGCATATAATTTAACTTTTACTCCATCTTTCGTAATGCTTTCTTTACCTCTATATTTTTCTAATTCTACTTTTTCTTCCTCTAATTTCTTTTCTTCTTCTATTAATTTTTGTTTTTCTTCTTCGCTCGGATTTATATAAATTTCTCCTGATGTACCATTTATAGCAATATTATCATCATTTTTTAATATTTTTGTAGCATCTTTTACTTTTGTAACCGCTGGAATCATATGTGTTCTTGCCATTATCGATGTATGTGAGTTTTCTCCTCCTAATTCTGTTACAATTCCAGATATATTATTAAAATTTAGTTTTGCTGTTTCAGATGTTGTTAATTCTTCTGCAACAATAATTGTATTTGGATTTAGTTTTGTTAAATCAATAGATTCTTCTTCAAATAATTTTCCTAATAATCTATTTTTTATATCTAGAATATCTCTTGCTCTTGAAGCCATATATTTATCATCCATATTTTCAAATATTTGTATTACACTATTTAATCCAATCTCTACTGCATATTCTGCATTGTAATTTGAATTTTTAATAGCATTTTCTGTTTCTGAGATTAATGATGGATCTTGAAGTATCATAAGATATGCTTGCATAATATCTGCTTCTGTTCCTGTAATATTTTTCATATGATTTTCTGTTTCGCAAATTACTTCTTGCAAAGCTTCATGAACTCTTTTTAATTCTTCTCCTACTTGATCTTTTTGTATAATTTTCTTTTCTATTTTTCTTTCGATTTTTTTTAATATAACTACTTTTCCAAATCCTATACCTGCTGATACGCCATTCCCCTTTAGCATTTATATCCTTCCCTTAATTATGTATTTAGGTTTTACGGATAAACCTATAAACCTATTTTTTATTCTCCAAAATTATTTTCAAAGCCTTTTTTTATTTCTAATAATGCTTTTTTTTCATCTTCTCCATCACATTCAATTTCAATTTCTGTATTACATTTTATACCTGCAGACATAATAGAAAGTATTGATTTTGCATCAACAGTTTTTCCGTTAACATATAATTTTATTTCACTTTTAAATGTTGCTGCAAGCTTTGCAAGTTCGCTTGCTGGTCTTGCATGCAATCCTGTTTTATTTGTCAATATAATTTTATCTTTTACCATAATTTTTACATCCCTTTCTTTACTTCATACTCAGGTAAATTTTTCTTTAACTTTGCCATAATAAGTGTAGAAACAATAGTTCCAACTCCAATAGCTAATAAGTATTTAACAGGATGTCCAATTGTTGCTATTACAAACATTCCTCCATGTGGTGCCATTAATGTACAATTAAATAACATTGAAAGTGCTCCTGTAACTGCTGAACCAACAACAAATGCTGGTATAGTTCTTAGTGGGTCTGCTGATGCAAAAGGTATTGCTCCTTCTGATATAAAAGATAATCCCATGATATAGTTTACATATGCTGCTTGTTTATCTTTTTTAGGAATTTTTCTTGGAAATGCTGTTGCTAAAAATGCAATTGCAAGTGGAGGTACCATTCCTCCTGCCATAACTGCTGCCATAATATCATATTGCCCTGATGCAAGCATCCCTGTTCCAAATGTATATGCTGCTTTATTAATAGGTCCCCCTAAATCCACAGCCATCATTCCGCCTAATATTAATCCTAATATTATTTTATTTGCACTACCCATTGAAGATAAATAATCATTTATTGCTGTATTAATTGCCCCTACATAAGGATTTATTAATAACATAAATGTTCCTATTAGCAATATTCCAAATACTGGATATAAAAGAATTGTTTTTATACCTTCTATACTATCTGGTAAGTAACTACACAATTTCTTTAATCCTAAAACAATATATCCTCCTGCAAAACCTGCAATTAATGCCCCTAAAAAACCAGAGCTTACTAGTGTAATATCACTATTTGTAAGTGAACCAAATGTCGTTCCTTGTACTGCTAAAATTCCTCCTACAAATCCTACTGCTAAACCAGGTCTATCTGCAATACTCATTGCAATATATCCTGCAAGTATATATAGCATAACATTAAATGCTGCATTTCCTATTGTTTTAAAAAATGCCGCTATTGGCGTATTCATACCAAAGTTTGCTGGATTTATTGAATAATCATCTAACAAAAATGCTATAGCAATTAAAATACCTCCACCAACAACAAATGGTAACATGTGTGTAACACCATTCATTAAGTGTTTATATATTTTTGTTCCTATTTTTTCTTTTCCTTCATCATTATCTTCGTTTGAATTTTTTGTATTTGAATGATACACTTTTGCATCTTTTGATAATACATGTTCAATTAGTTCTTTGGGTTTATTAATTCCATCTGCTACTTTTGCTTTCACTAATTTTTTTCCATCAAACCTTGACAAATCAACTTTTGTATCTGCTGCAATAATTATTCCTTTTGCATTTTTAATATCATCTTTTGTAAATTTATTTTTAACCCCTGATGATCCATGAGTTTCTACTTTTACTTTATGCCCTAATTGCTCTCCCATTTGTTCTAAAGCTTCTGCAGCCATATAAGTATGAGCAATTCCTGTTGGACAACTTGTAATTGCTAAAATCTCATAATTATTATTTGCTTTTTTTTCTTCTCCTAGCTTTTCACTTTCAGCTTGGTCTATACATTTTAAAAACTCTTCTGGTGTTTTTGCATCATATAGTGCTTGTCTAAAATTTGTATCCATAAGTAGTGTAGATAACCTACTTAAAACATCTAAATGTACATTATCTTTTGTATCTGGTGCTGCAATTAAAAATAATAGTTTTGCTGGGCTTCCATCTAGTGAAGCAAAATCAACACCATCTGGAACTACCATTGCAGCAAGGCCTGGTTTTGTTACTGCATCTGTTTTACCATGTGGAATTGCAATTCCTTCTCCGATTCCTGTTGTGCCTTCCTCTTCTCTTTTTAGTACAACATTTTTGTACTCTTCTTTGTCTTTAATGTTTCCATTTTCCATCATCAAGTCTACTAACTTATCTATTGCTTCATTTTTGCTATTTGCTTTTGCCTGTAACATGATGGATTTTTCATTAAGTAAATCTGTAATTTTCATTTTTTTACCCCTTTCTTTTGTAATATTTTTATTATAAAAATTCAGCTCAAAATAAGCCTAAATTTTATATACAAAATAAATCAAACTAATTGTTTTAATAATAATTCTACGTCCTCTTTAGTTGCAAGCTCTATTGAAAAAGCACTAGCACTTCCTGCTGCAATTCCTGTTTTTAATGCATATTCATAATCTTTTGTTTTATAATATCCAACTAAAAATCCTGCAACCATTGAATCTCCAGAACCTACTGTATTTACAATTTTTCCTTCAGGTGCTTTTGAATATAATACTTTATCATCTTTAGTTAATAATAAGGCTCCTTCTTTTCCTAAGGATACTAAAATATTCTGTGCTCCAAGTTTTTTTAATTCTTTAGCTGCATTTACAATATCTTCTCGTGATTCAATCTTACATTTTAGAGTTTCTTCTAATTCTTCTTTATTAGGTTTTATTAAAAAAGGCTTATATTCTAATACATTCATTAATAATTCTTGTGTAGAATCAACAACAAATGTAATTTTCTTTTCACTAAGCTTTTTACATATTTTTCTATAAATTTCTTTGCTTATATTTTTAGGTACACTTCCTGATAAAATAACAACATCTTCTATTGTAACATTATCTAATTTTTTGAATAATTTTTCAATATCTTCTTCAGTTATTTTGGGTCCACTTCCATTTAATGCTGTTTCTTCTACTTTATCTTTGCCAATAGAACTAATTTTAATATTAATTCTAGTAAATCCTTCTTTTACTTTAACAAAATTTGTTCTTATACCTTTTTTCTCTAATTTTTTTATTAATTCTTCTCCTGTGAATCCTGCAGTAAATCCTAATGCTGTATTTTCCATCCCTAAATTCTTTAATACAATAGAAACATTAAGTCCTTTCCCTCCTGGTAATATTGTTTCCGTTTTTGTTCGATTTATTTCATCAATTTTAAAATTTTCAACTTGTACTATATAATCTAATGCTGGATTAAATGTTATTGTGTAAATCATTTTTTTCTCCTTATTAAATTTATCATAACTAATTTTTGTAATATTTTTTATTTTAATAAACTTCATGTATTCTTTTTCATATTCATTATATCCAAATATCTTTTTTTAAATCCTTTATTATTAATCTAATTTATTTTTAATTATAGTAATAATATAACATATCATTTTTTGATAGTCAAACTTAGTTTATATAAACTTTTTATTAAGCTTTTATACAAAAAATACGCTATAATCTATTTAAATCTTTAAATAAATTTAATTTATAATCGCACACTATCTTAAGCATTTAATATTTAAGCATATCTATATTTTATTATTTGTTTTAACTTTCTGTAATACAATATTTGATTAATCAAGACCTTCGGGTTATGAGAATTTAATTGTGATTTTTGAAGAATTTTGTTAACTTGAGTTTTTATTGGTTTTAATAGGGTTATAGCAAATTGGTAAGATTATGAAAATCGTTAAAATGTGTACTTTTTTGCAATGATTGTCCCCAATTTGTCCCCAATTTTTTGAGGCATCAAACATATGAAATTTCAATATATTCTTTAATTTGTTATTGCAGTTTTTTTACTGTTTTGATGTGTTAAATTTTAAAATTTATAAAAATGGAGGTTAATATTAATGAGTACTTTTAGAGAAGTTAATGATGACATTTTAAGAGATTGGTTAAATTTTAGAGAGGAAACAATTTTTGGTAGACTTACCGAAGAAGATAAAAAACATCATATTTATTTTGATGAAATTTGTGAAAATATTTTGAAGAATGTACCTAAACAGAATCAAAAATTTGTAAAGAAGCAATTAGATAAACTGGATAAGAATTTTATGGATTATCTTTGTTATTGGAATGAGAAGTATTATAGGAATGGATTTTGTGATGGAGTAGAATTGATTATTCATTCATTAGAATAATAGACAAATAAGTAAAAAGTGTAAAAATGTCAAAAAAACATTTTCACACTTTGCCTTTACTTTTTTTCTTGTTTATACATATCTATTGCATATGCAACATTAAAAGTAATCAAAATTATTGTAATAATTATTTCTGCACCTTTAATCAATGGATTATTCCATGTACTATTTAGTATTAGTCTATATATTAGGGCTATTATAAATAAAGCAGGAAAAATAAATTTATAACTATAATAAACTATATTTTGTGTTATTGGATATTCATTTAAATAGTTTTTACCTTCTCTTCCAAAATTTCTACTTATGCTATTTGACAATTCTTCTTCTATTTTATGAATATATGGATAAGTTTTATCTATATATGTATTAATTTGATAATACCTAACTACACAATATAACATACTTATCATAATAATTATTTGAACTGTATTAATACTAAAATAGAATCCCATTTTCCATTGCTCAATTAATAATTCAGATATTATATTAGTCATGCTATCTGGTCTTATTGATATTAAAAACAAGACAAAAATATGTAATAATATTATCACAAATAATTTATTTCTTTTATTTTCTTGCTTTTTTGTCTCATTTACAGTCTCTTTATAGTGATCATATAAAATCTCTATATTACTCATTATGCATTTTTCACCGCTTTCATAATAGCGTCTTCACTAAATGAATATGCCCAACTTGCTCCACTACCAAGTAATTCTTCTGGTGATTCATATGTACTGTTGATTTTTATTGCAATTATTTTATTTCCATTTTCTTTGCTTTTAGCAATTTCAAAATTTTGCCAATTTTTATAACCTATTAGTGCACTATCTTTATGTCTTTTATTTGCCTCTTTTCCGACTATTACAATAGTATAATCAGCTTCATTAATTTTTCTAGTTAAAGCCCCTTTTATTGTTGGTATATTCCAACTATTTATTTCCTTGGTGGATTTATCATCAAACTCGAATTCAAATTCACTATTTCCATTCCAAGCATCTAATAAATATTTATAGTTTCTATCATTTTCAAAGTCAAATGACACAAATATTTTTCTTTTACTCATTTTCATTACTTCCTCTCGTTTCTACATTTTTTGGTTGATAACTGTTTTGATGCATATCAATTTTTATTGGTGGGCATGTTGAATTATCATTACCATTATTTAAATTATCCTTTTTTTCTTCCATAACTTTCACCTCCTATATCATTTGGATAATCAAATTTATTCCTATTAGAACAATTTCAATTAATGTAATTATAGATGCATAATTATATAAAGTATGTTTTTTATCAATTATTTTTTCATTATATTCAGCAATTTGTTTATAACTTTTTAACAATTCTTTATTTAAATCTATGTTTTTACTTTTATAATATATTTCTTCACAAATTGTAGTTGGTATATATTTAATATTGCGAGATTTTAAGCTATATATAAATAAGCATATAGAAATAATTGCTAAAATTAATATAATAAAATCCAGCAAAACTATAGAGCTATATTTTAATGCTTGCCCTATATTTTGAAATTGCATATTCAATATATTATTTACTTTTTCTGGATTAACTAATAACAAAAGAACTGCTCCATGAAATGCTATGAAGAATCCATTTTTATTATCAATATTTTGACTTCTTTCATAATATTGATAATAATTGCTTTTTACTATATCTAGTATTTCCTTTATATTTTTTTCTTCATTTTCATTCTCATCATTTTTTTCTATTTCTTCTTGACTATCTACTTTTACTTCTTTTTTTAAATTATCCATATTAGCCTCCATCTTAACATACATGTATTACAATATTTTATCTTTCTCAAGTAACCAATCTAATACATTTATCTTCTTTATTCCATCAAAATCAGCATCTAAATCATCATCTAATGTCAAAATATATTTAGGATAATTATCATTTATTTTCTTTAAAGGTGTTAGTTCTCTATCTAAAATTTTATTTTCTTCTTCACCTTCTGCTCTTGTTGTCAATGCAACTTGGTAATAAACTGTATTTTCAGGCTTTTTAGCAACAAAATCGACTTCTAATTCGTCATATTTTCCTATATATACATCATATCCTCGTCTTAGCAATTCAAGATACACAACATTTTCTAATATATGTCCCATATCTCTACCAGAACCTTGACCTAACATATAATATCTTAGTCCTATATCTACTGCATAGTATTTTTCTTGTGTTTTTAAATATTCTTTTCCTTTTATGTCATACCTATTAGCTTTAAATATTAAATAGCTATCTATAAGTGCATCTACATAATTTGAAATTGTATTGTATGATGAATTCTTTTCTACACCTTCAATATTATCGCTTATGCTTTTCATACTAGTTCTATTTCCTATATTATCATATAAATATTTTGTAACTCTTTCTAATACGTTTTTATCTGTTATTCCTTTTCTTTGCATCACATCTTTAAATAAAATTGTATTGTATATACCATCTAAAAACATATTGATATTTTCCGGATTTATTTTATATAGCTCTACTGCTTGAGGAAAAGAACTATATCTTAAATAATCTCTAAACTTTCTTGATATATCTGTTTTATCTTCAAAAGCAGATACATACTCTTTAAACGATAATGGTAACATTTTTATTTCAATATATCTTCCTGTAAGTAATGTAGCTAATTCTGATGATAATAAATAAGCATTTGAGCCTGTTATATATAAGTCCACATCTTTATTTATAAATAAGCTGTCTACTGTCTTTTCAAATTCATTTACATTTTGAATTTCATCTAAAAATACATACATCTTTTTTCCTTTTAACAATTTTGCTTTTATATGTTCATATAATTTTTTTCTATCTTGTAATTCTTCATAATCAGCATTTTCAAAATTTATAGATATTATTTGATTATCTTCTACTCCATTATCTCTTAAATAGTCTTGGTATATTTCTAATAATGTTGATTTTCCACATCTTCTAATTCCTGTTATTACTTTTATTATTTGTTGATCTTTGAAATTCTTTAATATAGATAAATAATTATCTCTATTTATTCTTTCCATAGAATCTCCTCCTAACTATAATAATTATACTATCTTTTAGTATTATAGTCAAGTCTTTTCAAAATCATGAAAAAACTTTGTAATTTTATAAACTTTTTTCAGTTCAATTATATTTAATACTAATTATTATATTTTAACATAAAAAATATCGCTTATAAGCGACATTCTTATCTCTAAAGCGATATTTTTAATTTAAAATATATTTTCAAACTCCAATGGTACAATATCTTCATAAAGTAAAACAAATTGTGAATTAATTTGTCTATTATCATGATAATGACCAAAATACCATTTATTAAATTCACATTTTTCTGATATTCCTTGTAAATAATCTGTAAGATAATCTTTTTTATATGTTCCACCACTAAGTATAGCTTGTACACTTGTAGGACAACAAAGAGTTATAATATAGTCTATATTTTTAAATTATATGTTACATTTCAATTTCATTACGAAAATGTAATTGTGATTTTTCAGAAATTTTAATAATTTAAGTTTTTATCACTTTTAAAATGTAATCCTATTTTCATTAAACTTTTATTCCTTTTTTATTAAACATTCTAATTCCATTATCTTCTTGTAAAAAAATTGCTATATTATATGTGCTCCTCTCGCCTTTCATTAAAATTTTTTCTATCATTTCTTTCGTTGTTCTTGTATTAGTTGTTAAAAATAAATTTATTTTTCCTCCTGTTTTCTGTGCTCTTTCAAAAGCTTCTCCTATTTTATTCAATAATTTAGGACTATATATTCTATTATTTACTTTTTCACTTTTATCTCTATATACATATATTGTATCTAAATTTCTTTTTGATTCTGGAATTTGTTCTTTTTTTATCTCATATGTATCTGATATTATTAAATTACATTCCCTAAGATTATTCGAATCCATTATATTACTATAATCAATATATGCTTCAACATCATCTTCTTCTATTTCGTCTGGTATAATTTCAAACATTTTATATTTTACTATTTTAAATATTATATTATAAGGTTTTCTTATTAATGATATTTTATTATATCCTAACATTTTAGCTAAGCAATACCATATTATATGTTTACTACCATATACATCCCCTTTTAAAAATTCTGTTTTAAAAACGTGTCTATTTAGGATAAATATTCCAATCCATATCATGATAGAAGCAACTATTTTTTGATATGTAGTAATCTTCCACTCATTTCCAAACAAAGTTTCGTATATATTTATTATCATATTTCTAATAAATTCAGGACATAATAATGGTATAATAATTACTATTATCGGAATTATTATTTGTATTATTATACTTATTATCAATTTCATTTTCTTTTTTACCATATTTTTAATATAACCTTTCTATCTTTAAATTACATTTCCAAATTCTAATTTCTTTCGTTCCAACAATAACATTAAATAAGTCTCCACCATCTTTTTGATACCAAATTTTTTTCCAGTTTTTTTTATCTAGCAAAGATGGTTCAGGTATATTTTCTGGATGTGTATGCCACTCTCCAACATAAGCATATATTCCATTATTCTCTTTATAAATTTTATTATAATACTCAATATGTCCTTTATCTTTTCTATAAAATCTATATCTTTTTCTTATATCTTTTTCCATTGGATATGTTGCATACTCTATTATTAAATTTCCATTATTTTTTTCTTCTCTCCCTATTAAAATCCCTCCTGATTCAGGCTCTTTTCCATTTTGTCTGTATTGTTTAAATAGATTCATAATTTCTTCTGTAATTTTTACCTTCCTTCCTGAATCATTAAAAACTATATCATTGGAATTTTCCACAAAACTCACATTCATTTTGCATAAATTTCTCTCCTTTTAGTATTTTTATATTGTCGCTTTGTTTATTAAATCTATTTGAAGTTACATATCCTAATTTCTTAAAATAGTAATCTGTTCCCTTTACGGAAAATAATATATTATATTCTAATCCTTCATAGAATATCTTTTTCATAAGATCTATTGCATATGTTACTATTCTTAATGAGTGAGTAGAACTGTACGGTAAATATTCCGAACCACAACCTTGCATTTGAACTGTATAATTTTGTCCATTTTTACAATATGATGTTCTGTCAAATATTTCATCTTTATCATCTAATTTAAATAGGCATTCGTAGCACCCTACATGTTGATTATTAGTTATTAATATATGATTGCCTATATCTAGTACTTCATTCCATAAATACATTATTACACTTTTTATATTAAATTTATGTATATATTCGTTTAACCATCTATTAATATTATGGTTTCCAATAGCAGATATAATTAAGTCATAGTTATTTAAATCTATAGAACCATCCTCTAATGCTTCTTCAATTGTTGTTTGTGTTCCGACTATATTTATATGTGGAATATTTTTTCTTATATACTCACATATTGCCTCTGATTTATATCTTCCTACATATTCCATTCCTAAAACATGCCTATAAATATTTACCTCTTTTAATACATCATCATCTATAACTTCGATATTTTTTATCCCTGATTTAGCAATTTGTTCAATTAGATAACCTCCAATAGATCCACATCCGATTACTAATATTTTTTTTGATCTTAATTCAGTATCTCCTCCACCTCGTATGCATAACTGCTTTGGATTTATAGAATCTATGCTCAATAAACTAAATTTAGTATTATTCAAAAAAGTTATTTTTTCTTGATCAAATGTATATCTAGCTAATCTAATTCCTATGTTTACACTTTTGCCATTTGGTTGTTCAATTGTAAATATTAAAAATTTGTATTTACCTTTTTCTGATAAGTACTTTCTTATTATCTCTTCTTCAGAACGACATTTATTTAACAAAAAATTAACAAATTCTATCTTAATTTCTCTCCTCCAATCTGGTGGATATATATAATCTTTGCTTTTTATATACAAAGAAAGTCCATTATATATAGTAAATCTGCTCTTATACATCGCAAAATCATTTTCATTATCTGAAATTAACATATTATCAGTTTCAACATTATAAATTTTATTCTTTATTCTGGTCGGTTTATATTTAACTGCACATTTTATATTCGTAACTTTTCCTTCTATATTACTTAATAATTTGGCATACTTAACATTTTTAGATAAAATTACATATGAATTAAATTCATTTATAAAATCCTCTACATTTTTTCTATCTATTCCATTAGTTAATATTTCTTTCATTCTTTGTAAGCAATTACATAATATACCAATGAAATCTTTTTCAATAAGTATTCCCTCTAATTGAAACAAGCATATTTTCCCGTTTTTCTTCTATATGTGGAATATAAGGTATCTCTGCATAATTAACAACATATATGTCTATTAGATTTCTATCCCAATCTTTAGGAATACAGATCTTTATTGTAATTTGTATCTCTTTGTATGTCATTTTTGAATTTAAAATCAACTTGTAAAGTTTATTGTTATATAATGTTTCACTAGTAAAAGATACATCACTTAAATAATCTATATTTTTTAATACTTGTAAAATTTTATCTTTCATTTTATTCCTGAAGCACTACTTGGAGGGATAAAGTTTTTTTGTGTTTTTGATTCATCTTTCTTTTCTGGTATTTCAAAATCATCTCCAAATATTTGATTTAATTTTTTGCACTGTTCAATAATATCAACTTCATCTTTTACTATTATCAAATCATCATATAACTTACAAATTTTATTTCTGAAATTATTCATTTGATTTAATGTCATCTTACTAAACACATCTGTATATGGTTGAACTGGTAAATCCAGTGATATAGAATATTTACTTTCACTACTTTCTAAATCATATTTAAGTATAAATTTACTTTTTACTTTTGTAATAAAATCAATCAATGCATTTAAATCATTATAAACATATTTTTCCTCTAAATAATCATATTCCTTTGATGGTGAGAACAAATTATATGCTAACAATGTAATTCCTATTCCTGGGACTTCATTATTTCCATCGGAACTAAAATTTAAATTTTTCCACCTTTTTAAATATCGTATTATCCTTTTATACTGCTCTTTATCTTCTCCACGAAATCTATTTTCTATTTCATTTATTAGTCCTAATGGATCAGCTACTTCCCATTTTATATTTTCAGCTTTTGCAAATTCTTTTCCTTTTGCTAGATATAATTGGCTTTCTTTATTTTCTTTATCTTCATAAGTATATGTAACAATATCTATATGATAAGCCGTTTCTCCATCTTTTTTGTATGTAATTGTTACACATGGTGTTTTAATTTGTGCACCATAGTCAGTATAATTTTTCAAAATATCCCTAATTTGCTTTTTTAATGTTAGAGGATCTTCATAATCATTTTTATTCACATTAAATCTTAGTCCTACATCTATATCGTAATCTTTGTCTATAGGTTTCACTTCCGTTCCCATTCTATAACTACCTTGTCCAAATTCTTCAAAACTTGGTAAATCTTCGTCAGCTCTAAGTTTATCTAATATTTTGTTTCTTTTTTCTCTTAATTCATCTAATTTTGTTGCTGATAACCTTATGTTCTCATTAAATTTTTTGAATTGATTTTGTAAGCTCATTATTTTATACCTCCTGTTTACTATATTTTTTTACTTTTATTTTATAAACTATCAAGACATTTCTTTATAAAAACTTGCATGTTAGTTCTATTTGATTTTTCCAACTTGTCCATTAAATTTTTAACTTGTTGTATATCTGATTCTCCTTTATTGATTGGAAATAAATTTCTATATAACCTGCCTTTTTCTTTATTATTTGGTAATTTATCTATTAGTTTTAAATCTAACAATACTTCATCTAAATTATTTTTATTCCAGATTGGAACTATGTAAGGATTTAACCAATGATTTTTAAACATTTCTCCTGAGATGTATTTTTGTTTTCTATCCTCACTGGTATCATCCAAATCCATTATTGGCATTAATGAAAAATTTTTTAATATTCCATTTTCTTCTTCCACAATATATCTTTTGTTAAATTCTCTTTTATTTTTAAAAATATTATTTCCTAATACAGTCATTAAACTATCTATTTGTATGCTCGTTTTTCCATTACTTTCTGCATATATTTCTATAGGCAAATGTAAGTTACTTTTTATATGCTCTGCTAACAATAATTCACTTTTTCCATGTGCTATTACAATCCCTTTACAGTAATTAGGTTTCTTCACCATCAACATTTTCCTCATTATTTTCTGAATCTTCTAGAGCATACTTAATTTCTTCAAAATCAATATAGTTTGTTGTTGGAATTCCACCAAAAACACCTTTAAAATACAAATCACGAGCATTATTATTTTTTTGTATTTTAATTCCATATTCTTTTATAGAATTTATCGTTTTGTTTCCATTATAGTCTGTTGATAATATATAAATATTTTCCTTTGGTAATATTTCTAATAGAAGTGTATTATGTGTTGTTATTATCAATTGTCCTGTTATCTCGTCCTTTATTGACATTATAATATTTTTCATTAATACATCATGTATTCCATTATCTATTTCATCTAATATAACTGTTTCTCCTAACAATGAACCTATTATTGTATCAAATTGATTTAGTATTCTTCTTGTTCCATCTGATTCAAGTCTAGAAGGTATAGACTTTATTTGTCCTCCTATCATTTTATTAAAATATAATTCATAATGAATTCTGTCTTCTTTTTCATTTATTTCGTATTTGACTTCTTTTATATCTGCATATGCTTGTGTAAAAAAGATGTTTAAAACATTTTCATATTTCTTTATTTCAGGTAACTTATCTTTTTTTACAATTCCTTTTTGTATATTATTTAATTTCCTTACTTTTACAAAACCATCTGGTATTATTTTTAAAGCACCTTTATCAACATGCACTGTCATTAACCAAATTCTATCTATTACTTCTATAATATTTTTAGATATATTATTATCTATATAGTCTTTATTTTTCTCTATTGTCTCAAATGATAATAATGATAGAAAAGTATATTTCCCCCAATATTTATCAATTCCATCGACTAATTCTTCATTGTATTTTTCATTAATAAATATATTCTTATTTAAGTTTTTAGTAATTTTGTTATTTTCTTTATTTATTTGAAATAGATATGCTCTTTGTTTTCCCGCCATATAATATAGTTTTTCTTCTATAATTTCATCATCAAATTTTATATAATAAAATCCATCTTTATTATTAATTTTGAAACCATATTCAATTTCAGTTGCTTCTTCTTCATCCAACATTCTATATTCTTTTAGGTTAAATGATAATTGAAAAATTTGTCTTATTTCAGTTGGTAACTGATCTGACATTTCTTCTTGTATTTTCCAAAACTCTTTTGGCATCTTATTCATTGCAATATCTGTTGCTCTTGACATTATTGATTGTTGTAATAATTTAAATAATTCTACAATATTAGTTTTTCCACTTCCATTTTCACCATAAATAGAGATAAATTGATTTGTCTTAGTTTTTGTTTTATTTAAATTAAATTCAATATCTTTCAAAGATTTAAAATTTTTAGCTTTTACATATGTGAACATTTTATCAACCTCCTATAATATTGTATCATTTTTGAACTTTTCTATACTATTTTACATTATTTTTTAATATAAGTCAATTGTTTTTGATACATTTTGTATGTTTTTTATTAAACTTTGTATAATATTTTATGCTGTTTTTATAAAAATAGTACATTTTTTATATTATTTACTATGTTTCATTTAAATTAAAATAAGCAGACTTTTATGCCTGCTTGGTGTGTAGATTAGGAATTGAACCAAATGCTCTAATCTATATTTTTTAGTATTATATCTACTTAATATCACATTTGTTTCTACACATATACAAGAGCTAACACCATGTGAAAATATTTTCATAGACTTCATCTCTTCATAAATTATTGTAAAATTACTGCAATCATTATTTCAAAGACATTTATCTATAATATAGAATCAAATCTATCAATTCACTTCAATTCATAGATTTGATTATTGAATGCTTTTGTAAACATATTTTTACATTTTTAGTATAATCTGCATAATCCCCTTCATCCAAAGTTTCCTTTAAAGCCTGTAATATTCCTTTATTGACTTTCACTTGTATAAGAATTCCGGGTGTCAATTCATCTTCATATGCAATAATATTTCTTCCAATTTTTACTCAATATGTATTAATTGGAGTTTTATACACACGTATATTTTTACTCTCACTTACTAATTTATGCGTTTTTTTCATTTCTATTTTATTTTAGAATCTATATATTTCCATTCGTCTTCTGTAATATTCCATTTTTCGCAAAGATATTTATCTGTATAAATTCTATCATACTTTCCTAAATCAGGTACAAAGCAAAATTTATTTCTTAATACATCTTGAGAAACAACCGCTTGTAGAAGTAAAAACCTTACTGTTTTAGTAAATAAATATGACTTGAAATTTTTAATTTCCTCTTCAGTATCAAGAGCTCCTGCTACAATAAATGATTCTGTACAACATTCACCTGGTTTTGCAATATTAGTATTACCATCGTAATAAAAACCAATCGGCTTAGTAAAGTCTGTTTGCCCTGCAATTGGAGATCTCGGAACTAATAATTTCCATTTATTTAATAATTTATTTTCATCATGTACATCTTTCGGATCAGCATATTTTTTTCCAATTCTTTGTATAAACCAACAAGGAACACCTTTGTCCTTAGGTCTATAATTTGTTGGTAAACCAAATGGTTTTTGAGGTGAAACTACATTTTCAAGTGTTTTACCATTTTTTTGTTTACTAAAAACTTTTCTAATAATTGGAATAGCTTGATTAAACCTTACAAATGTATTAAATTCATTTAAGTTCCTATAAGAAGAATATTTAACATTGTTTATGACATTAGTAACTTCACATTCTTCTTTATTGCCCTTATCCCACAAGAAATAATTAACACCTCCTGCAATATCTGCAGAATCAAAAACATCTCTTGTATTTGGATAATCAACGATCTTAGTTAAACATGTATCATTTAACATATCTTTCCTGAATTCATTCAATCCCATTCCACCTGAAAACCATCTTGATGGTGTAATCATACTTATATATTTAGAATTTATTGATTTTGACATATTTACAAATAAATTGTATATTGGTTTAGCTTGTGTTCCATAACCTCCAGTCATTTCTTGATATGGAGGATTTCCTACTACTGCATCAAATTTCATTTGTACTCCTTTCTTATTCCAACTATTGGGGCTCAATACATAATTTACAACTTTAGTCATATCTTCCTCTAATTTAGTTGCAATATCTTCTATTAGTAAAATATTGACATTATATTTTTTATATCCTGCTAATGTTCTCTTAACAATTTGCATTGCCATCTTAGTTCTGCAAATTATATAAATATTATTTTCCAATGTCTCTCTCCAAAAATCTTCATTTTTATCTTCTGTATAATCTCGTTTATTATAATTTAATAACTTATTCATATAAATGCTATAAGAACAATATAGAGCATACAACCCAGTCTTTGCATTTATTTCTAATATTTTAACATTATTATTTTCGAATAAGTCTTTAGTTACATTTCCATTGTTTATAAATCTAGGCTCATTGTCTGGATAATTAAAATTGTATCCTCCTAAACAATCTCCTAAATGCATATTCACTGTTTTCCAAGGAGTAAGTACAGTTTCCTTATCTGGATTTTTAAACATTGAAAATATTTCAGCTAACTTTTTTATTCTTTCTTTTATAGGTAATGTATCTGCATATAATGTTGAATTTCTTATTTGTCTACCAGCTTCTATAAATATTTCATTATCATAATATTTAGAAAATTTCTTAAAAATTTCTTTAGTTACGCCACTTGGCATAAATTCATTCCATGACTTATCATCCACTAATTCAATCAAATTTTGACTGTCAATATCTTTCTTGATTTCAATATCTGCTCCATATATTAGTAATGGTATTCTTATTGATATTCCTCTTAATATTGATATTGCTGTTGAAGCTTGTTTTTTCTTTTCTTTTTCTTCTTCAAGTAATCTTTT
Organism: uncultured Clostridia bacterium; assembly: GCA_944386415.1. Classification (GTDB taxonomy): domain Bacteria; phylum Bacillota; class Clostridia; order TANB77; family CAG-508; genus CAG-269. The sequence continues at coordinate 59,509 of CALXAY010000005.1, forward strand.
TTCTTCTTCAGTTAATTCTTTTTTATTTTTCTTTTTAGCTTCTTCCAATTTTTCATATTCTTCATTATTAAAGCCTTGATTATTTATATCAATACTATCAATTCTTTTTGTTTGCTTACTAACCCCAACGATTTTTCTTAGATTTTCAAATTCTTCCAAATCTATTTCATCTAATTTAAGTAAATTATCATTATAAATACTTTTATCATCAAATCCATTATTCACTACTCTTTGTGCCACTGCCTTTTTCAATTGTCTTAACATTTGAGTAACATCATACTTGATCATTTTAGAGCCATCAATTCCTATAATTGGACAAAAATTTAAAAAATGGCTCATTATTACTTTAGATTGAATTGAACCAGCCTTTACTGAAAGTTGCCCAGCTTGTGCAGCCATTTTTAAAGTTCTATCTGGAGCAAAATCAAATACATAACATTTTTCTTTAATTTTGCCACCTATTTTAGCTGGCGTTTGTACTCTAAATATTGTCTGTAAATAGCTAGAGGCTGATGTAGAATATGAACCAGAAAGCATAAAAACAGCCGTCCATTCTGGAATACTAACGCCCGTAGTTAATCTTCCGCATGAAATCGTAATAGTATAAGTTTCTTCTGGCTTATCTGTTATTGCTTTTCTCACTTTTTTTAAAGCCTCTTCATATCTTTCTTCTTCATCACCATCTCCTGCAACATTAACAATTTTAAACATTCCAGAGCCAAATACTAAATGTTCTTTTAACAATTTACTTAAAGCCTTTGCCTCTCTAACTCCTGGTACCATCCATAATGAGTGTCTAAAATATTCAATATACTCTTTTGTTGAATATGGATAATTAGAATTTGGATCTTGTTTTGATAATAAATTCAAAAATTTATTTATATCATCCTTATGCACAAAATCTCCCTTCTCATATCCTTGTGGAATAGGTTTTCTATCAATTTCTAATTCTCCTGTCCATGTTCTAAAAAACTCTCTAAAATTAAATGCATTATCTAATACATCCATATATTTAGGCAACACTTTATCTAAATAATATGTATAAATATTAAGTTGAGGTAAATCACTATATGGATTAGGATCACCAAAATGTTCTATATCTGTATCCCATTCTAATTTCGCTGATTGTTCCATAATGTAATCCCATGTGTAGATTTCATCATCTTTAAAATCACTTAATAAATTAAAAGGTGTGCCAGACAACATTAACACTTTTGTTTTATGATTATTATGTGTTTTTACTATATTATCAATTGTCTTTTCTCCCAAACTAGTTTTTGTTCCCTCATGTGCCTCATCAATAACTACTAAATCCCAATCATTATTAAAAATCTGTTCGTCCTTATGAAAGTTACCACCGACTTCCGTTGAACCCCTTAAATCTTGGATCGAAGCAAAATACACAAACGGATTATTGCTATCAAGCAAATTCTCTATTGTTTCTCCAACAGTTTTAGAACCATATTTATACTCACCATCTTTTGAAAAAATTTTATTAAAATCTTCAAACCATCCCATATTCACTACTGGTCTGTGTGTAATTATTATTGTTTTCTTATATTTTTGTCTCTTAACTAATTCTAAAGCTGTTAATGTTTTACCAAAACGCATCTTTGCATTCCAAAGCATAATGTTGCTTCTTTTAAAAGTTTCAATTGTTTTCTTTATAGCCTCTTCCTGTTCAGGTCTAAATATGATTGGATCTTTCTTATAAGAAATTTGTTGTGCAGATAAGGATCTTTTATTCTCCTTAACAGCTTTAATTGCTTTTTTTGCAGTCATTAAATCTACACAAAACCATTCATTTTGTTTGTTTTCTGTATCAAAATAATATCTTTCAATTCCAGACCTTAGTAAAACATTATGAACTTTTGTATCTTTAAATGAATTACCATTATTATCAACCGCCAACTCTGTATGTAGTAATTCATAACTTATACCTGCAGTTGACGTATAACTATTGATTCTATTTTTAGCTGCCCTATTTAGGTCTTCAGAATCAGGTAGTAATTCATCCAAAGGCTTATTAGTATGAATTGTCGCCTCTCCAATTTTCAATTTGCCTCTATGTATTTCATCATTAATTCTAAAAATATAAATCAACTTATAACTAAATGTTGAAGTAAATTTATTTATTCCCATTTCTTCTACTCCTATTTAATAAAGTAATATATCTTATTGGTCTATTTGTATCCCAATTCATTATTTTACAATAGATTCCATTATGTTTTTTGTAATTATTTTTTTCACAACCAATACAATATATTTTTTGAGTAACATCTCCAAATAATGATATGTTAATTACTTCATCTGTTTTACAGCTATATGGAACAACAAATTTAGTACCATCCATTTGCCAGATATTCCAAGAAATAATTTTTGCAATTTCTATAATATAATTAATAGAAGGTTCTTCCTTAAATTTATCTGAATAATTATCTATAAATGTATATAATAAATTTTCCCTTGCTATTAACAAATTATCACCTTGAAATTCAAATCCATATATATTCTTATATGCTTCACTTGCCCAATATATCCATTCTAATTTATCATTCACATTTTCGTTTATAACTCTTAGCTTTCTATCTAATAGTCCTATTCTGTTATGAACTTCTATTATGTTTCCAGATACATTATCATATCTACTTACCAAGTAAGGTGCTTCACCACACGACACCTCCATCCTTGTATCTAAAATATAATCTTGCCATAATTTTTTTGTTTTTGTTGGAAATTTAATTTTTTCTTTATTTGAAATCCATCCTTTATCAATTTCAATATTAAAAAAGTTTTCTTCTCCAGACCATGCATTATCTATTAAATTATTTTGCGAATTACATATCCAAGATGGAGTAAAAACTTCAGCTTTGTCCTTTATTCTTTTTTCCTGTTCTCTTTTACTTTTTTTTACTCTAGGTTTAATTATATTTCCGTTATTTCCTGTTACACTTTCAATTCGTATATTATCTTTAACATCGAATCCAATACCTTTTTCTTTATAATTATCTGTCGCCCATATAATGTTTCTATTAGTTGTATGATCTTTAAGGAGAATACTCATTAATTCATAATTTGTGTTTAATAATGTATTTTCTTTTATATCCGTAGTTTTTTTCACTTCATTCTCCTTTCCACTTTTTAAATCTTCTATAATATTTTATATCACAAAAAGCTTTTTTTCTCAACATATTTATTATATTTATTGTCTTTAATTCATTCCAAAAAACTCATCATAAATATATCCAGCTTTAATATACATTTCAGTTAACTCCATCTTATACTTTTCTAATAACTCTAAATACTTCTGTTTAAAAATATTTTTGCATAACCATTTAACACCTTCACTAGAAATAATAACTTTATTATTATCAAAATATTTATAATCATAAAAACCACTATCACACATTTTCCTATTTGCCTTTTTAATACTTGAATTTGATCTATTAAAATATTCTTCTAATTGTTTTATTGTCATATCTTCATTCCACCAATTTTCATTATGCTTTACTTTTAACAATTCTTCATATTGTTTTATTCTGTTTTCAAAAAACTCTACATCAGCATCAATTTGCTTTTTCTCGTTTTGAAAATACACATATCTTAACCACTTATATCCTTCATCTAGGATATAATATCTTCTACCTAATATCTTTTCACTTCTCCATCTACAGGTTGGATGTTTTTTTAGCATTACATATACTGCATATCTTAAATCTTTATGTGTTATTTCTTTTCCATTTTTGGTTTTTATATTTAACATTTTAAATTTATTTAATATTTTTTTATAAGATAAAAATATTTTATCGAATTCGTTCATTGCAACTCTCATAATATCACTTTCCTTCTTTCTTCATTTTGCTAAATCTATTATTTATATTTTCTGAAATAGCAAAAGCTATTTTCAGAAAATCAAGAGCAAATTTTTTGCTCCGAATATTGTAGGTATTTATTCCTGCCCAATATTCGCCAGCCTGGTGTCTTGACACCCTTTTTGCTGTTTAGGGCAAAATTGCCCTAAAACCTTTTTAGCTTTCCGAGGGACATTTTTTATTTATTTTTGTATTTTATTTTGATAAAAATTAGGACAGTTTAGTAAAAAATTTTATACTTACTTGTCCTAATTTTTTTGTAAATTTTTATTTACTTTTTTGCAAAAATAAATTATAATTTTTATAGAAAATATTTAAAAAGTTATCTTTTTAGTTAGCAATTGTTACAGCAATTACTAACTTTTTTATTCTTTATTCTATGGTCTCTATCTTCAATTTTTACTAAGTAACACATCTCGTATAGTCTTGAAATAATGGACTTTGCTGTTTCGATTTCTCCATTTATACTTATCCTATTTATTAATGAATTTTGATCATAATTTGTTGTTATAATTACTGGTAAATTATTTTCATATCTACTATTTATTATAGTAAATAATTTTTCTAATCCCCATTCACTTGGCTTTTCTTTTCCTAAATCATCTATTATTAGCAAATCAACTTTTTCATATAATTTTATAATTTTCATCTCTGAAATATTATTATCTACATCATAAGTATTTTTTAATTCTGCTAATAAATTAATGAGTGTTCCATATATGATTGGTATTCCGTTTTTTATTAATTCGTTGGCAATACTACAGGCTAAATGTGTTTTTCCAACTCCATTATTTCCTACTAAAATTAATCCTTTTCTTTCTGCTGAATTTGCTAGTTTTTCACTATATTCTTTTAAAATCTTATACACTTTTTTATTATTTGAATTCACCTCAAAATTCTCAAATTTATAATTCAAATTTCTTTTACTCATTTTGCTATTTTTTATTATTTTGTCTACCTTGTTAGCAAATTCCTGCATCATTCGTAATTTTTTCTCTTCTTCAAGCATTTGTAATTTTTTCATGTCATATTCATTCCAATACTTTTGTGCATCTTTGCAATTACATCTTTCATAATCTAATTTCATTACTCGTTTAGTGCTATATAAATTCCACTCTATTGTTTTTCTATATAATTTATTTTTGCAATATTCGCACTCAATGTAATCATTTTTATCAATCGAGGGTTTCAAAATTTGATTCATCTATTCTTGTCTCCTTTCTATTCTCTTCTTTTCTTATCTTTTCTTGTGTAGAATTATAAAAACTTTTTTCATTTTTAGATTCTTCAATTACTTTATTTGATTTTGCAATTTTGTTTAGTTTTTCAATACTTTGATACTTGTTCCAATTTTTAACAAAGTATGTATTATCTTTATAAATTAGCATTCCTAAATCGATAAATTTTCTGAAAACTTTCGTAAAAGTTTTGGAAGATTTTCCGATAATATTCGTAAAATCTTCAATTTTAAATGGTACATTATCACTAATATATAGCCCACCATTTCTGTTACATTCTCCAGCAATAGTTAAAATTTGAATCCATAATCTAAAATAAGTGTCCCCATCCTTTTCTTTTAGTAGAATTTTAATTTTTCTATTAGAGAATATATCGGTGCTTAATTTTATCCATCCAACTTGTCCCATGACCTCCCTTCTTTCTAATCAGATTCTAATAATGAATCATTTTCTTTTTTGCTCAAATAAATATCTAGAGCTTCTTTTCTAAATAAGATTCTTTTTCCAACTCTAGAGCAAGGAATTTGTTTTCTTCTAACTAACTGAGTTATTAGCCAATATGATATTCCTAGATACTCTGCTGCTTCTTTTGCTGTTAGAGTTGTTCTATGTATTTTATCCAATGCCATAATTACCACCTCCTATTCACATTAGTTAAATAAGTTTAAAGTTTTGTATTGACAATTTTTATTTAACTATGTATAATCTTGTTAACAAGCTTGTTGCTTGCATTTTAATTGTTAATTTTGTAAAAGTCAATATTTTAAATGCATATATGATATAAATTAGCAACTTTTATAATACTTTTTCAATTGTTAACAAGGAGGTTCTTATGAAGTTTGATATTGTCTCTACAATTTACTATATAAAATTACATATTACTGATAACAAAGAACTTTTTACAAGAGATTCTTTTTCTACTGTAAACGCATCATATGATAAAATCAATGACACATACACAATACTTAAGGAAAGAAATGAATTTAAAACTAAAAAAGAATACAATAAATATCTTTCTACTTATTCTAGCAGTATATGCAAATTATATAAATCTGATTTTGTTAGCGAAGTAAATGAATTAGGAACTCTTTTATTAAAATTTGTGAATTATGATTTTACTGATTTTAATCGCTTTGTAGAGTTTGTACGTGAATATGGAATACCCGGAATAGACTTTTATGATGTTAACAAAGGACCTAGCAACCCATTTAATAAATATATCAATTTAAATATTACAAATGACAAAAAAAATATTTTTTTAACTGAAAATGATTTTATTATAGTCTGCAAAAAAATTTTTGAAAAACGAAAGAAAATTCTAATAAAATATCAATCTGAATTTAAGAAATTAATTAATTTTACAAATAACCTATCAAATTTAGACTATTTGAGTGATTTTTCTATTGCTGATAGATTTTATATATATAAATATGCAAATGATGATTATATGGATATGTCACTAGAATTAAGTATATTTATTACTCTTTTGTATGATATAGAACCCCTAAAGGATTTTAATCCTCATTTATTTTATCACGTTAAAAGTAGTTTTGAAGAAAATGCAAAAACTATTGTGGAAAAGCTAAAAAGTTCTCATCAAAAATACGATAATGACTTTTTTCTATCTTTCTGCTTTAATTGTCATACAATCGAATCTGCTTGCTTTATAACTCTTTTAGAGTTAATAAAAAATGATACACCTATATATGTATGTAAAAATTGTGGTAAATATTTTATTCCTTCTTCAAAGAAGAATACACTATATTGTGACAACATATATGAACATAACAAGACTTGCCAAGAGATTGGTGCGATGATAACTTACAATGAGAAATTAAAAAAAGATGAAGTAAATGCATTATATAGAAAAACCTTATCAGCCAAAAAGATGTTAGCAAATAGAAATCCTGATATTCCTATGTATTTAGAAAAATATGAAAAGTGGAAAGAAGAAGCTAATAAGTTTAAAGATGATATAAAACAAGGTTTAAAAACACAAGAAGATTTTAAGAATTGGATAGAAGAAACTAGAAAGAAATATTAAATTCACATATATTAATTAAAACTATAAATTTAGGAGGTTAGATACAATGCAAACCTTATACATAATAACAGGTCCAGCTGGAGTCGGTAAAAGTACCATTTCTCAAGGATTAGCTAAAAGAAGCCAAAAATCCGCATTAATTGAAGGAGACAATATATATCATCAAGTTATTGGTGGATATGCACAAGCTTGGAAACCTGAAAATCATTTAAAAACTTTTTGGAAAATATGCATAAATACAATTAAAATATATTTAGAGGATGGGTTTGATGTCGTATTTAATTACATAATCTCTCCTAAAAATATTGAGTTAATAAAATCTTCAATTCAAAATTATAATATTAAAGTTGTCATTTTATTAACTGACGAATCCACTCTATTATCTAGAGATAAACAAAGACCTATAAATTGTCAAATGAATGAACGTTGTCTAACTTTATTAAATAATTTCAAGAATAGAAATTATAATCCAAAAAATATATTAGATACATCTAATCTATCAATTGATGAAACTTTAAATATTATAGAAAATGAAAATAGATTTATTTTATAGGAGGTGTCATATGAACATACAGTTAGATTACTCTTTTTCTATTAATGAATTTCTAGAAATGGTCGAATCCGTTGGTTGGAAAACATATTCTGAGCTACAAGTTGAAAAAGCCTTGAAAAATACAATGTATATGGTAAAAGCTACTGTTGACGGAAAACTAGCCGGCATAGGTAGAGTAGTTGGCGATTATAGCATTGTTTGTGTTTTAACAGATATCTGTGTAAAACCCGAATTTCAAGGACATGGAATCGGCTTAAAAATTACAAATGAATTAAAAAGATTAATTGAAACAAATGTAAGTGAAGACTAACTATGTGAAAGTCAAGAAATTTTATGAAAAAAATAAAAATATTTGAATAATTAGTACATTGAAAATTG
>CALXAY010000006.1 GCA_944386415.1 uncultured Clostridia bacterium
CATAGAATCAAACTATGAAATATAATTATAAATACAAGCTCGTATTCTTCGTAAACGGAAGTGTCAAACGAGCCATAAAAATAGCAGATAAGAAATTATCTGTTATTTTTTTTGTTTGTTCGCTAGTTTTTACGTTAAGAATTATATATAATCTAAATAAGGATGTGAAAATATATGATAAGAATATGTGAAATATGTGAAAAGCAGTTTGAAACAAAAAGTTCTACGAGAATATATTGTTATGATTGTAGTGGAGAGTCAACAAGAATTAATAATATTACAAGAAAACATCAAAAAACGATATTAAGAAGAAGTATGAAATTACAAGCAATAAAATTATTAGGCGGAAAATGTAGTATTTGTGGATATAATAGATGTGTAGATGCTTTAGAATTTCATCAAATAAATCCAAGTGTAAAAGAATTAAACTAGGTTCAGAAAATACTATGTCATGGAAGGATTATAAAAAAGAAGCATTAAAATGTATTTTAGTTTGTTAAAATTGCCACAAAGAAATACATAGCAAAATGGGATATAAAAATTATTAAGAGTAAAAAATAATATTTATAATAATAGAAAATTGGAGGAAACAATGAAAACAGAATATGAAATTAGAGTATTAGAAATAGAAAAAGAAAGTATAGTAAAGAAATTAGAAAGTTTAGGTGCAATACAAAAAGGAGAATATAATCAGAAAAGATATGTATATGATTTAAAGCCTATACAAAAAGATAAATGGATTCGTTTAAGAACAAATGGAATAGAAACAACTTTAACATATAAAGATATAGAAAGCAATACAATAGGCGGAACAAAAGAAGTGGAATTTAAAGTAGATAGTTTTGAGGTAGCAAATGAATTTCTAAATAAAATTGGTTTTATGCCAAGAAATTATCAAGAAAATAAAAGAATACAATATACTTTAGATAATGTAGAGATTGATATCGATACTTGGCCTATGATACCTACATATTTAGAAATTGAAGGAAATAGTGAAGAAGAAGTAAATAATATGGTAAAAAAGTTAGGATTAAGTAATTTAAAAATTACGACTTTAAATTGTGACGATATTTATAGAGAGTTTTACAATATTGATATTTCGAAAATAGAGGAATTAAAATTTTAAAAGAATTGTTTTTATGTAGTAAAAGAGATTATAAAATTTAAGGGTAGGTAATTTTATATGGAAAATAACTTGGAAGAATATTTAGAATTTGCAAAAAATATTGCAAAATATGCAGGAAAGATAATGATAAAATATTTTAATAAAGATAATGGTTCGAGTTATAAAGGAGATAAAACTATTGTAACTTTAGCAGATAAAGAAATAAATACATATTTGATAGAAAAAGTAAAAGAAAAATATCCGAATCATTCTGTAGATGGAGAAGAAGAACAATTTGGAAAAAGCGATTATGTCTGGGTTTGCGATCCAGTTGATGGGACAGCAATGTATGCAAGAAATATTCCAGTTGCTGTATTTTCACTAGCTTTAGTTGTAAATGGAGAACCAAAAGTAGGTGTTGTTTTTGACCCTTTTACTAATAGTTTATATACTGCACTAAAAGGAGATGGAGCATATAAGAATGGGAAAAAGATAACAGTAAATGAGTATGGATTAGATGATATGAGAACTGTGTGTAACTGTGATTATTTAGTAGGGGGAGAATATAATATATCAAAAGTATTAGAAGATTTAAAAAAGAGGTCATATTTTGTCGGATTAGGAAGTGTAATTAGAGCTAGTATATGTGTTGCTTCAGGAGACTTTACCTTAGCTATTTTTCTTGGTACAAAACATAAAAATTGTGATATTGCAGCAGTAAAAATTATAGTTGAAGAGGCTGGAGGAATAGTTACAGACTTATTTGGTAATGAACAGCGATATGATAGAAGTATAAATGGAGCTATTATTAGTAATGGAAAAGTACATAATGAAGTAATAGAGTATATAAAAAAATATTTAAAAGATAAATCAAATAATTAAGGGATATATCTGGCTCCTCATGTTGGACTCGAACTTGCGACCTATTGGTTAATTATTTAAAGCAGAAAGAGTTGCTAAAGTATCTCCAAAGCCTGAGTAAAAAATGTAGCAAGTATAGCTAGTTCCTCTTGTGATTTGTCTTTAGCAATCTCTACAGCAAGAAGAGAAATAAAATTAACAAAAGCACAAGAATTCATAAATATCACCTCTTAGGTATTATATGTAAAAATAGCTTGTTAGTGAAAATAATTTTTATTAATAATTTATAGGAAATAAGAAATACTACATTTAGGTGTATGTAGTATGAAACAAAAAGAAATAATAGAGAAATGGAAGCAAGGATTAAGCAAGGAAGTACTTGCAAAAAGATATAGAAGAGAATATAATCAAGGAATAAAAGTAATAAGAGCAAGTGTAGAAAATAGAAATAAAGGAAAGTATATTACAAATTATGAGGCTTTATCATATGTTGAAAAAATAATTTATATGTATATAAAAAAGGGAGGAAAGTCTAATGAAGAAAAAAATAATTAGGTATGGATTATAACTATCCTTGAGATTTTTACAAGCTAATATTTGTTGAAAAGATTGCATATTATAATTAAGGAATTAATTTACAAACTATGAGTGGCGTATAATAAATAATATTTTTATTAAAAAAGTTTTATTGTCAAAACAAGAAGTTTTAATTGCTATAAACCGGAATGTTTCAAAAGTAAGAAATCACAATAAAGTAAAAGAATGTTAACGATAAAAAACAAATATAAGGAAAGATTAAAAATAAAGTAAAATAAAATTAAAATTCAAATGTAAAAATAGGAGTAAAAATATATGGAAAAAGAAAAGAAGAATAAAAAAATGAATAATGACAATAGGGCGGTTTTTATAAGCTATAATATTTCAACTTCTGATGAAATAGTAAGAAAAATAGCAGAAGCTCTTGAAGAACAAGGAATTTCATGTTTTTATGCATCAAGAGATTGTGAGGAGCAAACAAATACTGATTTTGTTATACCCATAGTTAATGCCATAAGAAATTGTAAAATATTTTTACTTATGCTAAATAAAAATTCTAATCAATCTGAACATTGCTACAATGAGGTCAAGTTAATATTTGATAGAATAAGTAAGCATGAGGATATAATTCTAATTTTATATAGATTAGATTCTTGTAAATTAAGTCCGACTATTGATTATTATTTAGGAAGGGCTCATATAATGGATGGAAGTGTACCGCCAGAAGTTGTAAGACTTAATGAACTTGTAAATAGAATTATAGTAAAACTAGGTCAAGAACCTACTTTTAAAATGTCAATAGATGAACCGACTTTAAATAAAAAGAAAGAATATAAGTTAATAGGAACTATAGCATACCCAGATACAGAGTTTTTAGGAAGAAAGAAAGAATTAAATCAAATTTATGAAATGATAAATGGAAATGTAAATAAAGTTTTTTTAGTAGGAATGGGTGGTATAGGAAAAAGTGAAATTGCAAAAAAATATATTAGTGAGCATAATGAAGATTATGCTATAATCTTATGGGTATCATTTGAAAAGTCATTAGAACAAACTATTATAAATGATAACAAGATAAATATACAAGGTTTGTCTAGGACAGAATATAATGCAGAGTTTGACCATGAGTATATGTTAAGAAAACTTAATATTTTAAAGCAAAATGCAGATAAAAAAGTACTAATTGTTATAGATAATTTTGACGTTACAGATGATCCTGATTTAGAAGAATTATTATCTGGTAATTACTCTATAATATTTACAACTAGAAATCATCAGAAAAATAAGGAAATACCAGAAATAAATATAGAACCAATGCAAGGTGAAAATGAATTATTAGAGTTGTTTAAATTAGAATATAAAAGACAATTATCAAGTGAGAATATAGAAATTATAAAAAAAATTATTAAATTATTACAAGGACATACTTTAAGTATAAGACTTGTAGCTTCAGCAATGCAATCTAGAAGAATATCACCAGAAAAAATGTTAGACTTGCTTGAAAATAGTAATGAGGTTTCAGATAAATTAAAGGATACAACAACATTTATACGAAATAAGTTAAAAGAAGTATTTAATATAACAAATTTATTAGGAGAAGAAATAGTCTTGCTTAAAAATTTGTCACTGATTCCATTAAATGGATTAGAAGTAGAGACTTTTTATGATTGGTGTAAATTTGATGATTATGATATAATTGATGGATTATCAGCTAGAAGTTGGGTTATAAATGACCCTGTGACAGATAAAGCTCATTTACATCCGTTAATTTCAGAACTTATGCAAGAAAAGTTAGAAGATAACCCAAATGATATAAAAAATTTGCTTGAAAAGATTTATGATATATGCCTACATCAAATTTACTATAATTACAAAGAAAAACTTGAACATGCAAACATAATAGAATATATCAGCGAACATTTACCAGAATCAAATACTATGTACTATGAAATAAGATTTGCAAAAGCATTAGCATTTTCTGATAGTTCGCAATATGCAAAGGCAAAAATGGAATTTCAATATTCGCTAGATAATGCTAAAACATTTAGAGATAGAATGAGAGCTTGCCACTATTTATCACAAAGAGAATTTTTGGATGGAAACTCTGAAAAAAGTTATGAAATCGCACTTAAAGGATATGAAGAATTTAAAAATATGGATCCAAAAAAATGGCCAGAAGATGCAGGTGCATATTGTGCAAATGTGTTACAAAGATTAGGAGAAAGTTTAAAGGAGATGGGACGAGTGGAAGAAGCTTATAAATTCTTTAAAATGTCAGAAGAACCATGTCATAGATATTATATTATGAGTATACCGCATTCTTTGGGATGGGTAAATTACCACTTAGCAGATACACTTCTTCTTATGGGAAAATTAAAGGAAAGCGAAGATGCAATCAACAAATGTTTGAATTATTTTAAAGAGATAAATGACAATTGGTCTTTTGGATTTGCACATAATGTTTTAGCAAGAATATATACTGCTAAAAAAGATTTTGAGCAAGCTTTAGATGCAAATAAAAAGGCTATTGACATTCTTACAATATATGAAGGAGAATCAAATATAGGAAAAGAGTTTGAATATAGAGCAGATATTTATCATGCAATGGGTAACAAAGAAAATGCTATAAATAATTATAATTTAGCAATCGAGTTATTGAAGAAAAAAGGAGCAATAGGACAAATAGAAAAAGTAGAGGAAAAATTAAAAAAATGCTATTAAACAATGAAAATTGATGAAATATCTTAATTAAATAATGTTTTATCTTCTTGAGATTGAAAAAATAATTTATATGTATGTTAAGAATGGAAAGTAAATAATATATTTCTTTCCATTATATTTTTTACTTAATAATTTCTTCATATTTATTTAAGAAAAAATAAATGGTATTTAAGAATTTACGGTGATAAAATAATAACAAATGAAAAAAGAGGGAGGAGAAAAATGGAAGAAGCAATTTTAAATGTAGAAAATTTATATAAGAATTTTGGTAAGAAAGAAATTCTTAAAAATGTTTCTTTTAAAATAGAAAGTGGAGATATATTAGGTTTTATAGGGCCAAACCGGAGCTGGAAAAACAACCACGATTAAATTAATATTAGGACTTCAAAGTATAACTAAAGGGAAAGTACTAATAAATGGATTTGATATAGAAAATTATTTTGAAAAAGCAATAGAAAAAGTAGGAGCAATAGTAGAAAATCCTGATTTATATATGTACTTAACAGGATATGAAAACTTACAATTAATGGCAAATCTTTATAAAGGAATAGATAAGAAGAGAATAGATAAAGTAGTTAGACTTGTAAAGCTAGAAAATAGAATAAATGATAAAGTTTCAAAATACTCATTAGGAATGAGACAAAGACTAGGAATAGCACAAGCAATACTACATAAGCCGACATTATTAATATTAGATGAGCCAACAAATGGATTAGATCCAGAAGGAATAAAAGAAATGAGAGAACTTCTTTTAGAATTAGCAAAAAAAGAAGGAATGGGAATATTAATATCTAGTCATAACTTAGCAGAGTTAGATAATTTAGTAAATAAAGTATGTATTATAAAAAATGGAGAAATAATCGAAACAAGTGGTATATCAGAAATTAAAAAAGAAGAAAAAGCAAATTATAAATTATTTGAAATAAATGATACATCAAAAATAAAAGAAATACTTCCAGGAGCAATTATAATAGATAAGAATAAATTCAAAATAGATGCAGTAAAAGAAGAAGTACCTGAAATAGTAGAATTATTAGTAAGTAAAAATATTTCTATTTATGAAGTTAAAAAAGAAGAAAAATCATTAGAAGAAGCATTTTTTGAAAAGACAGGGGGGAATGTAATTGAGTAATTTAGTAAAAAATGAATTAACGAAGATTTTTAAGAAAAAATCTATTTATATAGTTTTATTTGTAACATTTGCATTTGTAATTTTATCAAATTGTATGTATAAATATTTTTTCAATAGTGGAAGTTATTCATATTATAGTGAAAGTTATGTAGAATTTGCAAGAGAAGAAATAAAAGGATTAGATCCAAATAAGACAAGTGATGCAAAAATGTATATAGAATATAAAACAGTATTAGATGTATTTGACATGATGAAAGAATATGACAATGATGATTGGCAAATACAAATAATAGCATCAAAAATAGAACCATATGTAACTGAAAAAAATACATATTTATATGGAGCAGAAAAGGACGAGAACCAAGCAAACAAGATAAACGAACAAATAAATGAATTACAAGGTAGATTAAAAAATGATGATTGGAAATATTTCGCAAATGAAGAATTACAAATTGCAGAAGAAAAAGTAAAAGTATTAGAAGATGAGAAAAATAGTACAGAGGATAAACAAAGATTAGAATCATTAAATCAAGAAATTGAAATAGCAAAAATTGATTTAGATGTAGCAAGATATAGAATAGATGAAAATATAAAATATGGATATGATTATATGAACGTAGCATTAGCAAATTATCAACAATATGGTTACAATATTGTCCAAATGGATAATTCAAATGAAGAATTAACATATCAAGAGAAAAAAGATTATAATGAAGCCATTGAAAATAAAGAAATAAGTAAATATATAATAGAAAATCACGTAGACGTAGAAAAAGCAAATGATTTAAGAGGAATATTATCAAGATTCTTTAATGAATTTGGACTATTTATAATAGTAATTACAGTTATGATAGCAGGAACAATAGTAAGTGAAGAATTTAATAAAGGAACAATAAAATTATTATTGATAAAACCATATACTAGAAACAAAATCTTACTTGCTAAATTTATAACAGTGTTAATAATGATAGTATTTTCAATTATAATGTTAATAGGTATGGAACTAATTGTAGGTGGATTTGTGTTTGGATTTGATAGTTTGTCTGTCCCAGTGATAGTTTATAATTTTAATACCAATATGATACAAGAAATAAATGTATTTAGCTATTTAGGAGCTCAAATACTTATGATACTTCCGAGTGTAATCTTACTTGCAACATTATCATTTGCGTTAAGTACAATATTTACTAATTCACCAGTTGCAATAGCACTTCCTTTACTTGGATATATGGGGGTAGCTGTAATAAATCAATTTGCAATGCAATATAATATAGACTTCTTAAAATATTTTGTAACATTAAATTGGGATTTTACTGTGTATTCATATGGAGGAATGCCATTAATGCAGGGGTTAACACCGGAGTTTTCGGCCGTTATATGTTTACTATATTTCTTAATAATGATGATACCAACATTTGTTATATTTAAAAAGAAAAATATTAAAAATGTTTAATGTCCAATTAGGGACGTTTCTTAATGGACAAAATGTCCAAAAAGAAACGTCCCTAGTGGACATTTTGTCCATTTTGGGACATACCTATTATTTATATTGAAAATTTCTGTAAAAAGTGATAAAGTAATGGCATAAGATAATAAAGAGGTGAAAAAATGAAAGTAATTTTAGTAAATGGAGGTCCACATAAGGACGGTTGTACAAATAGAGCATTAGAAGAAGTAAGTAAAACATTAGTAAATAATGGAATAGAAACAGAAATCTTTTGGATTGGAAATAAACCTATATCAGGATGTCTTGGATGCAATCGGATGCAGTAAAACAGAAAGGTGCGTAATTAGTGATAAAGTAAATGAATTTTTAGATAAAGTAAGTAAAGTAGATGGATTTGTGTTTGGAAGTCCAGTCCATTTTGCTGGAATATCAGGAATGCTATCATCATTTATGGATAGAATATTTTATGGAAGAGGAAATTTATTTGCAAATAAAGTAGCCGCAGGAGTTGTTAGTTGTAGAAGAGGTGGAGCAACAGCGGCATTTGATGAAATAAATAAATACTTTTTAATGACTAATATGATTGTTGTAGGATCTGGGTATTGGAATATGGTTCATGGAAGTAAAAAAGAAGATGTAGAAAAAGATGAAGAAGGATTACAAACAATGAGAACACTTGGAAATAATATGGCATGGATTTTAAAATCAATAGAAGCAGGAAGAAAAACAGGGATAGAATTACCAGAAAGAGAAGAAACTATAAGAACTAATTTTATAAGATAGAAATAATGGAGAGAGAAGAATATGCAAGAAGAAGTAGAAAAAGAAAATATAGGAATATTTGATTCAGGAATTGGAGGAGTTACAGTTTTAAGAGAAATAATAAAGATACTTCCAAATGAAAATTACATATATTATAGTGATTCCAAAAATAATCCTTATGGGGATAAAAAGAAAGAAGAAATAATAGAAAGATGTGAAGAAATATTTAGATTTCTATTAGAAAGAAATTGTAAAGCAATTGTAATTGCTTGTAATACAGCAAGTGCTGTGGCATCAAGTTATCTAAGAGAAAAAAATAAAAACATTCCAATAATTGCAATAGAGCCAGCATATAAAATGGTATATGACTATAGTTACGACAAAGAAACTTTAGTTATGGCTACTAAAGGAACCATTGAAAGTGAAAAATTCAATTTGTTATATCACAAATATGATAATCATAAAACAACACTTTTAGAATGCATAGGACTTGCTGATGTGATAGAAGAAGGAAATGAGGAAAAGATAAAAAATTATTTAGAAAAAAATATTGGACAATATAAAGGAAAAGTTGAAAATGTAGTTTTAGGTTGTACTCATTATCCTTTAATTGAAAAAGAAATAGGACAAGTATTAGGGGGAAATGTAAAATTTTTTAATGGAGCAAGTAGATTATCTGTTCACTTAAAAGATGTATTAGAAGAAAGTAATTTAATAAGTAAGAAGCAAAAGCAAGGAAAAATAGAATTTATTGATTCTTTAGGTAAAAAAGAAAAAGAAGAAAGATTCTACAAATTTTTAGAGGAGGGAAAACTATGAAAATAAGGAAAATAGTAATAGGAATATTAATGTTTTTAATAATAATGTTTTTGTTTACAGGAAATAAAATAGAAGCAGTAGAAGTGCCAGAAGAAGTACCTGAAGAAATTTCAAGCCAATTGCAAAATATGACAAATGAAGATATATTAGAAATTTATGATAAAATAACAGAAGAATATACAAACGATGAAATTGCAAATATAATTCAAGAAAATAAAAGTCAGATAGCAGAGGAAGCAGGTATAAGTGAAAGTGTAATTGATGCTGGTGCAGATTTTATAAGAAATACAGATCAAGAAGATGTAAGAAATATTTTAGAGAATGATGAAAGTATAAATCAAATAAGAGAAACTATTAGAGAAGGAGGTACAACGAGTGAAGCTATAGAGAATGCAATAGTAAATACTACAACATCACAAAAAATAGATTTATTAATAAAAATTCTTATTGCAAATAATATAGTTAAAACGGTTTTTTTAGTAATAATAGGATTATTTTTATATTGTACAATAACAAGATGGATTATATATAAAAAAGCAGGAAAAAATGGAGTTGCAGCAGTTATTCCATTTTATAGACAAGTTACAATGTATAAAGTATGTGGCTTATCACCATTTTTAATGCTTCTTTGGTTAGTTCCTATCTTTGGTTGGATTGCAATGTTCATAATTGCTATTATGAAAAGAATACTTTTGGCACAGAATTTTGGAAGAGGTGGATTGTTTGGAATAGGAATATTAATACTTCCACCAATATTCTACTCAGTACTTGCATTTAATCAAAATATAGAGTATGAAGGAGAAGAAGAATAGTGAAAATATTAGAAAATAAACTAAAAAATGAACTAAATATTAGAACTGAAAAGAATTATCCAATTGAAGGAGTAGAGTTTATTGATATTATGCCTTTAATAATACAAAAAGAGACATTAAAAGAAATAATTGATTTATTTGTAGAAGAGATAAAAAATCAAAATGTTGATTATATAATAGCTCCAGAAGCAAGGGGATTTTTATTAGGTACAGCTATAGCAGATAGATTAAATATTGGCTGTGTGCCAGTAAGAAAACAAGGAAAATTACCACCTACAACAGTGGAAGCAAAAATTGAGTATGAAAAAGAATATGGAAAAGATATAGTAGAACTTCCAAAACTAGTAAATACAACATATGAAAATAAAAATTTTTATATAATAGATGATATTTATGCAACTGGAAATACTATGGAAAAGATAAAGGATACAATTGAAAAATTAGGTGGAAAAGTAGTAGGAGAAGGAGTAATTTTAAATATTGTTGAATTAAATAACAATAAAGAGGTATTTTCTTTGATAGAAGTAAATGAGGAATAGGGAAGGCAAAAGCCTTCCTTTTATAAATATTTTTTTAGTTGTTCTATGGTATTTTCTTGAAATTTAATAAATTTATTTAAAACATTTTTAACTTCTTCATCTGCGTCAGGATTTTGATTTAGTAATTTAACACCTTCAATAATTCCCATATTTGTTCCTTGTATCATAAGTTCTGCAATTTTGGAATTACTTTTATCCATCATAGTATTCATTTCAACACCCATCCAGCTCATAGCTTTTTGCATAGGGTTTATTTCTTTAGGAAAATCATCAAATTTAGTTAGTTCATCATTTACTTCATTTAAAATTTTATTATATTCATCATATTGATATTTTAAATCTTGTTTAAATCTATCATCTTGAACTTTTTCAGAAACATTGGAAATAGAATCCATTCCCATTTTTATCCCTTTATTTAATTCATTTAATATATAACGATTGTTATCCATTAAAATTACCTCCTAAAAATATTTATAATATTAGTATTTACAAACAAAAGAAAAATATTAATAAAATAAATGTATAAAACAATATTTGTTTGGAAAAATTAATTTTAAAAGAAAGAGGAGGTTTTTATGGAAATTTTAGTTAAAAATTTAAATTGTTTATTATCTGATTTAAATGTATTCTACAGAAAGCTCCAAAATTATCATTGGAATGTAAAAGGAAAAGATTTCTTTACAATGCATGTAAAACTAGAAGAATATTATGATGAAATAAATGAACAAATAGATGAACTTGCAGAGCATATTTTAATGTTAAATAACGAGCCACTTGGTACTATGAAGGATTATCTTGATAATACTTGTATAGCAGAAGCTAGAAATGAAAAAATAGAGACTTGCGAAGTTATTAAAAATATTACTACTGATTATAGTACTTTACTAAAGAAAGTAAGTGAGATAAAAGAAGAAGCAGATAATCAAAAATGTTATGGTACTTCTAGCTTAATGGATAACTACATCTTATTATATATGAAGAATTTATGGATGTTAAACCAAACAATTAGTAACTAAAAGAAAAATGTTAGAAAAATGAAGATTCAGACTTTTTTAAAAAATCAATTAAGTCTTAAATTTTCAAGAATTTATTTATAGGTGATAGAATATTTCTATCACTTATATTAATTTTAAAATAAAAAATAATATTCTTAATAGAGCTGTTCAAAAGATAGTGAAAATAAATTAAGGATATGTTGACAAAAAATAAACTTATAGATACAATGAGACTAAATATATTATAAAATTATTTATGCAAAAGAAAAGGAGATAAGTATGAATAGCAAGAAAACAAATCGTTTAGTTGCAATATTAAATATAGTAACAATTATATTAATTGCTATATTACTTTTTTTGGAGGGATCATCTAATATAATGCTAACTGAAGAAGGATTAAAATCTATATACAATAGTAGCATTACTGATATTTTAGTTAATAACCTAGACATAATAATTACTTCATTAATTTTAATAGTAGGAATATTTAATATTATTTGTGGAATCCAAAATAGAAAAAATAAAAAACTATTCTTTTGGCAAATTGCTTTTGGAGTTTGCATGATTATAACTGCAATAGCATTTAAATTTGAAGATTATGAAGAAATTATTGATTATGCAAAATTAGTATTATATGGAATAATTCCTATAATATTTGCAATAAAGAACTTAATTTTAATAAAAAAGAATAGTCCTAAAGTAATACAAATTATATCATATGTTATTGCTATTATTATATCTTTATTATATATATTAGGATTAGGAACATATTGGACTATAATTAGTATAGTGATGCAATTAATATATATACATTGTCAAGAAAAAAATATAGAAGAAACTAAGGCAAGAAAAATTGTAAATATAATATTATATTGGATATTAGAATTAATGTTATTGATTGCTATTTTTGTAATAGCTATAATTTCACTATGTACAACGAAAATAAATGAAAATAAAATAGAAGAACCATTAAATCAATTATATAATAATATAAAATCAATGAGAGGAGCAGAAAATAGCAAGTTACTTATTCCTGTAAAGAAAGACAATAAATACGGTTTTATTGATGAAGATGAAGAAGAAAAAATTTCTTGCCAATATGATAGAGTATCATTTTTCTATGAAGTGGAAATTGATAATTCAAATTATTATGTTGCACTTGCTAAAAATAATGATGAGTTTTATTTGATTTCTAAAAGTAATGATAATGCGGTTATAGAAGGTGACCTAAAAAAATATTTACAAGGTATAGAAAATAATCTTGAAAGTATGGTAACAAATGAATATGATTTAGAAGGTAATTACACAGATGGATATGTATACTATTTTGGAATTGCACTCAAAGAATTTATAGGAATTAAAAAAATGTCATATCAAGAACTTGAAAACAATAATGAAAATAGTATTACATTGATAGAAGAAGAAAATTATGATAGCTATAAATATTACTATAATAATGGAAATTACTCAATGGAAATAGAACCAATATATGATGATTACAAATACTACAATGTAAAATGTAAAGTAACAATTACTAAGATAAGTGGAGAAAAAGAGGAAAGTACAGTATATTTACCAGGATTTAATGACTATGAAGGAAGTTTATATACCTTTAGTAATGGGTATATAGAATTTGAAAATGAAGAAGGAACTCGTAGAGGATGGTATGATGACGATGGAAACCAAGTAACAATTCCTATAGATTTTGAAATAATAGATATTAAAGATAATAAAGCTATATTACAGATATTTAACGTAGAAGATGAAAATTTTGGAGCTAATTTTATTATAATAGATATGACAGGAAAAACATTATTAAGAAGTCAAATAGTTGATGTTTATGATGATAAGTATTTAATAAAAAATAGTAATGGCAAAATGGTTTTTGTTGATAGTGAATTAAGGGAAATTTCAAACGAATATGATAAGATAATTTCGAACAGAGAAGTGGATATGTTTAATGGATATAATTAAAATTTCTATTAATGTTAATTTATTTGAAAGACTATATGATTCAATTTAGAATTGTATAGTCTTTTTCACAGAAAATTCACAAATAAATTTAGCACAAAGTATTGACAAGTGCTAATAATGGGTATAATATATAACAAGGTTAGCAAACGAACTTAAGGAGTGCTAAAACTAACAATTAAAAAAGAGGTGAAAAAATTGTTAGATGATAGGAAAAAGAAAGTATTACAAGCAATAGTAGAAGAATATATAAATACAGCAGAACCAGTTAGTTCAAATGCTTTAACTAAAAACTATGGATTGAATTGTAGTAGTGCGACAATAAGAAATGAAATGGCAGAACTAGAAAAAAGCGGATATTTAGATAAAACGCATACATCAAGTGGAAGAATTCCATCAGAAAAAGGATATAGGTATTATGTAGATGAGCTTGTAAATGATAAAGATATAAGTTTAGAAGAAATAAAATATATAAGTGATAAACTAGAAACAAAAGTAAATGAAATAGAAGACTTAACAAAAATAGCGGCAAATACGATATCTGAAGTAACACATTATACTACAGTATCTATTGGACCAAGAACAACATCTCAAATAATAGAAGAAATAAAATTTGTTTTGTTAGGTTCAAGAATGATGATGGCAGTAATTTTAACAGATACAGGAATGGTAAAAGAAACTATAATAAAATTTGACGAAGACATTACCGAAAAGCAAGTCCAAACTATAAATTATATGTTTAATAAAAAACTAAGAGGTGAGCCTCTAGAAACTATAGATAGACCATTAGAAGATTATTTATATGATGAAATGACATATAGTGTAAATGTTGTAAAACCTATAATAGAGCAAATAAAAAAAGTATTAGAAGAAGATAAAATATACTTAGAAGGAGCTAATAAATCTTTCGAATTGCCTGAATTTAATAGTTTAGAAGTTGCTAAAAATTTTGTGAATATCTTGGATACAAAAGAGTTAGTTGCAGATATGTTAAATACAGGTTTTGCAGAAGATATAAAAGTTTATATAGGTGATGAAAATGAACAAGAACAATTAAAAGATTTTAGCGTTGTAACATTTAAACATAAAGTAAATGGAAAAGATTTAGGAACAATAGGAATAATAGGACCAAAAAGGATGGATTATTCAAAGGTGATTTCTGTAATGAAATATATAAATAAAAAACTAAATCAAAATGATAAAAAATAAAGAAAGAAGGGATAAGATGGCTGATAAAGAAGAAAAAAAAGAAAATGAAACAGTAGAGAAAAAGGAAACTGAAAAAGTAGAAACAAAAGAAAATAAGAAAGAAAAAGAAATGGTACCAAAAGAAGATTATGATGCATTAGATGATCATTTCAAAAGAATACTAGCAGAATTTGAAAACTTCAAAAAAA
This sequence comes from uncultured Clostridia bacterium, assembly GCA_944386415.1. Classification (GTDB taxonomy): domain Bacteria; phylum Bacillota; class Clostridia; order TANB77; family CAG-508; genus CAG-269. The sequence continues at coordinate 15,099 of CALXAY010000006.1, forward strand.
GAAGTAAGAAAGAAAGAGAAAGTTTATATAATTCAATACTATCAGATGTAGTAGAAAGTATACTTCCAATACTAGATAACTTAGAAAATGCAACAAAAGCAGAGACAAAAGATGAAAATTATAAACAAGGTGTGGAATTAGTACTAAAACAATTTAAGGATGTTTTAAAAGCAAAAGGTGTAGAGGAAATAGAAGATTTAGGAGAAACTTTTGATCCAGAATTGCATGATGCTGTAAGAAGTGTACAAGATGAAACAAAAGGAGAAAAAGAAATTGTAGAAGTATATAGAAAAGGATATAAAATAGGAAGTAAAATAATAAGACATTCAATGGTAGCAGTAGCAAATTAAAGGGGAATAAAAAATGATAGGAATACTATTTGATATAGTAATATTTTATATTATATATCGTGCTATGGACAAAGATGTCGGGTATCTAAAAAATGTAATTATTTACGTACTTGGAATGGAAATAGAGTTGTTTATAGTAATGCTATTTTCAGGATACATATCGATACTATTATTTTTATTAGTATTTGGAGCATATTTTATACAAGGCTTGATAGTAATATTTATAGTAAATAAATTGAATAATCATTATCTTTTTGATAAGATACCTTTTATAATAGTTGCTGTAGCAATAAATTTTATTGTTAAATATGTTGCAGTAATGTTATTTGGAGGATTAGTTTCAATAGGACTAATATAAAATAATTTTTAGTTATTAATTTTTTATATATAAAGCTTCGTTGATGGGGAAAGAAGCAAAAGAAATAAATAAAGCTGTTTTTTGACCCCGTCCCAAAAAACAGGAAAGAAAGGATGAATAAAAATGGGAAAAATTATAGGAATTGACTTAGGAACAACAAACTCATGTGTAGCAGTTATGGAAGGAGGAGAACCAGTAGTTATACCAAACGCAGAAGGAAATAGAACTACTCCATCAGTAGTTGCATTCTCAAAAAATGGTGAAAGACTAGTTGGACAAATTGCAAAACGTCAAGCTGTAACAAATCCTGACAATACTGTTATATCAATCAAAAGAAAAATGGGAACAAATGAAAAAGTAGATATAGAAGGAGATAAATTCTCTCCACAAGAAATTTCAGCAATGATATTACAAAAATTAAAAGCAGATGCTGAAAATTATTTAGGACAAAAAGTAACACAAGCAGTAATTACTGTACCAGCTTACTTTAGTGATAGCCAAAGACAAGCAACAAAAGATGCTGGAAAAATTGCAGGACTAGAAGTATTAAGAATTATAAACGAGCCAACAGCAGCAGCACTTGCTTATGGTATGGACAAAGAACAAGACCAAAAAATCATGATTTATGATTTAGGTGGAGGAACATTTGATGTATCTATCCTAGATATTGGTGATGGTGTATTTGAAGTTTTAGCTACAAATGGTAATACACATCTAGGTGGAGATGACTTTGATGAAGCAATAATTAATTACTTAGTAGATGAATTTAAAAAATCAAATGGAATAGACTTAAAACAAGACAAAATGGCAATGCAAAGATTAAAAGAAGCAGCAGAAAAAGCAAAAATTGAACTTTCAGGTGTTCAACAAACACAAATCAATTTACCATTTATTACAGCAGATAGCACAGGACCAAAACACTTAGATGTAACTTTAACAAGAGCTAAATTTGAAGAATTAATTCATGATTTAGTAGAAGCAACATCAGGACCTGTAAATCAAGCACTAAAAGATGCAGGTTTAACACCAAATGATATTCATAAAGTATTATTAGTTGGTGGATCTACAAGAGTTCCAGCAGTTCAAGAAGCAGTTAAAAGAATTACAGGAAAAGAAGCTGATAAAGGAATTAACCCTGATGAATGTGTTGCAATTGGTGCAGCTATTCAAGGTGGTGTTTTATCAGGAGATGTTAAAGACCTAGTACTATTAGATGTAACACCGTTATCATTAGGTATTGAAACATATGGTGGAGTATTTACAAAATTAATCGAAAGAAATACAACAATACCAACAAAGAAATCACAAGTATTCTCAACAGCAGCAGATGGTCAAACATCAGTTGAAATTCACGTATTACAAGGTGAACGTGAAATGGCTGCATATAATAAAACTTTAGGAAGATTCCAATTAACAGGAATTCCAGCAGCACCAAGAGGAGTACCACAAATTGAAGTAACATTTGATATAGATGCAAACGGTATAGTTCATGTATCAGCAAAAGATATGGCAACTGGAAATGAACAAAATGTAGCAATTACAGCTTCAACAAATTTAACAGATGAAGATATTGATAAAGCTGTTAAAGATGCAGAAGCACATGCAGAAGAAGATAAGAAGAGAAAAGAAGAAATTGAAGTTAAAAATAATGCAGAAAGCTTAGTATATAACAGTGAAAAAACATTAAAAGATTTAGGAGATAAAATTTCTGGAGAAGAAAAAGCTAAAGTAGAAACAGAAATAGATAATACTAAGAAAGCTTTAGAGACAAACGATACAGCAAAAATAAAAGAAGCTACAGAAAAATTAACAAAAGTGTTTTATGATATGTCAGAACAATTATATAAAAATGCAAATCCAAATGGAGCAGCTGGAGCAAATGATGGGGAAACAGCTGGAACAGAAGGACCAAAGACAGATGAAAATGGAAATGTATATGATGCAGACTATAAAGTAGAAGATGAAGGTAAAGACAATAAATAAAGTAAAAAGTAAGGAGGATTAGAGGAACTTCCTCTATTCTCCTTTATTACTTAAGGAGGAAAATAGATGGCAGCGAAAAGAGATTATTATGAAGTATTAGGAGTAAGTAAGAATGCAACAGAAGATGAGATAAAGAAAGCTTATCGTAAGCTTGCAAAAAAGTATCATCCTGATGCAAATCCAAATAATAAAGAAGAAGCAGAAGCTAAATTTAAAGAAGTAAATGAAGCCTATGAAAACTTGTCAGACCCTCAAAAAAGAAGAATGTATGACCAATTTGGGGCTAATGGTCCACAAGGATTTGGCAGTCAAGGAGGGCCATTTGGACAGGGAGGATATTATTCATATTCTAGTTCAGGTTTTGATAACTTTGGAGATTTTGGAGATTTAGGTGATATTTTTTCATCAATTTTCGGAGGAGGATTTGGAGGAAGAAATTCTTCTAGTAAAAGAAATGGACCTTCTAAAGGTGCGGATTTAAATGTTAGAATGGAAATAACATTTGAACAATCATATTTAGGAGTTGAAAAAGAAATTGTTATTACTAGAGATGAAGAATGTAATCATTGCCATGGAACTGGAGCAAAACCAGGAACATCTCCTATTAAATGTCCTACATGTCATGGAACAGGTCAAGTAACACAAGTACAAAATACTATTTTAGGTCAAATGCAAACAACAAGAACATGTTCAGCCTGCCATGGAACAGGTGAGATTATAAATGAACCTTGTGAAAATTGTCATGGAAAAGGAACAGTTAGAAAACAACCTAAAATAAAAGTAAAAATTCCTGCTGGAATTGATGATAACCAAACTGTAGTATTAAGAGGAGAAGGAGAACCAGGTAAAAAAGGTGGTGCTAAAGGAGACTTATATATTACAGTAAAAGTAAAGAAACATAGTGTATTTACCAGAAAAGGAAATAATGTATTATGTGAAATACCAATAACAATAACACAAGCTACTTTAGGTGCAGAACTTGAAATACCAATGGTTGATGGAAGTAAGGAAAAATATAAAATACCAGAGGGAACACAGACAGGAAGTAAGTTTAATATTAGAAATAAAGGATTCAAATCAATTAGTTCTAATAGTGTAGGAGACTTTATATTTACAGTTACAGTTCAAACACCTAAGAGATTATCTAAAGAACAAAGAGAATTGTTAGTTAAATTGGCACAAACTATGAATGAACAACCACCAGTAAAAAAACGAGGATTATTTGGTTAAAAGAGTGTAGATATTCTACATTCTTTTTTCTTTTATTATAAGAAAATTTTAATTTGAGTTTTATAATATTATATGTTAAAATAATAAAAGCAAAATATATAGGTGGGGAAGATGAAAAAGAAAGTAGCGATAGTAATATTTGGAATATTATTGATTTTAATAGGAATAGGATTAATAGTTTTAGCATATTTAAAATTTATAGATATAGAGTCAAAAGAGCCAGTAGAAATAGAAGATGTATGTAATGTTAAAATAGAAGAGTTTGATAGAAGAAAAGTATTTGTAGTAACCCCAAAAGAAGGGAAAGTAAGTGATATAAAAATATTATATTTTCATGGTGGATCATATATGGCTGAAATGAGTGACGACCATTGGAATTTTATAAAAAAATTAGTATTAGATACTAAAAGTACAATTATAATTCCAGATTATCCATTAACACCAAAATATAATTATAAAGATGTATATAACATGGTAGAACCATTATATAAAGAAATTGTAGAAAAGATAGATGTTAATAATTTGATAGTAATGGGAGATTCAGCAGGTGGAGGATTAGCATTAGGATTACTTGAAAAAGTATCACAAGAAGATATTGTTATTCCAAACAAAACTATATTAATATCACCATGGTTAGATGTAAGACTTACAAATTCTAAAATAGATGAAGTTCAAAAAGAAGATAAAGAATTAAAAAAAGAAGCTTTAAAGGTTGCAGGTATTGCATATGCGGGAGATGATGGAATAAATAGTTATCTAGTAAATCCAATAGATGGAGATTTATCAAAATTGGGAGATATTACGATAATGACTGGAACAAAGGATATATTAAATCCTGATGTACATGTATTAGAGGAAAGAGGAAAAGAACAAGGAATTAATATTAATGTGAAAGAATATGAAGGTGCAGGTCATATTTGGATAATAAATGAAAAAGGTAATAGTAATTTAATTAACAAAGGATATCAAGATTTAGTAGAAATGGTAAATGAGACAAAAAAGCCCCGTCCCTAAATGTCTCAAGGAAGGACTTCTTATATGAAAAGTAAAAAAAATAAGAAAGAAAATAAATTATATTGGAGAAGATTGGATAATTCAGCTAAAATATTTCCAATAGCTGCAGGTAAAAAATATAGTACGGTTTTTAGATTATCTGCTGTTATGAAAGAAAAAGTAGATTCTAGAATATTATATGAGTCAGTTAATTTAACATTAGATAAATATCCATCATTTAAAGTAAGAATGAAAGAAGGTTTTTTTTGGTATTATTTTGAATATAATCCAAAGAAACCAATTGTAGAAGAAGAAAAGGATTATCCTTGTAAATATATAGAACCAAGAACTAATAATTATTATTTATTTAAAGTAACTTATTTTGAAAATAAAATAAATATTGATATATTTCATTCTTTAACAGATGGAAATAGCGGAAATATGTTTTTTAAAGAAATAATATATAATTATTTAGAATTACTACATAAAGATGAACTTAAAGAAGAGAGAAGTACAAGAAAAATTGTAGAATATGATACAGAAGATAGTTACATGAAAAACTATGATAAAAAAGCTAAAGGTAATAGCTCATCAAAAAAAGCATATGTGTTAAAAGGTAGAAAAATTGGATTTGGTGCAATTTCTGTGATACACGAAATAATAGATTTAGAAGCTTTGAAAGAAGAAAGTAAAAAATATGAAGCAACAATAACACAATATTTAACAGCAGTTCTTATATATTCTATATATGAAGCAAATTATAAGAAATATAAATACAGAGGTAATAAGCCAATTAAGGTATGTATTCCTGTAAATTTAAAAAAATATTTTCCATCAAAGACAATGTCTAATTTCTTTTCCTATATAACTTTAGAAGCGGAAATGAAAAAAGATAACTTAGTGGACTTTGATAAAATAATAGAATTTGTGAAAGAAGATTTTAAGAAAAGATTACAAGAAGAAGAAATAGTAAAGACAATGTCTGCAAATGTAAGACTTGGAAATAATTTGGCAATAAGGATAGTACCTTTACTTATTAAGAAATTACTTGTAAGACTAAGTTATATAGAGATAAGAAAATATACAACTATAACATATTCAAATATAGGAAGAGTTGGTATAATAGGTAAATATAAAGACTATATAGATTATTTCTTAATGCTTATAGCTCCAGAGCCTGTTGAAAAAATAAAATGTTCTAGTTGTACATTTGAAAATAAGATGGTATTCACATTTACATCAATATTGAAAGATAATGGCATTGAGAAATGTTTTTATAAGTTTTTAAAAGACAAAGAAATTAATGTGGAAATAGAAAGTAATGGTGTTTTAGATGATATATCCAAAGAAATTAAGTAGTAAAAAGGGAGACCTAATATTTAAGATATTCCTTATAAGTTCTGTAATATTAGGATTATTTTTAATATTAATAAATAAATTAACAACTCCTGAAATTCCATGGGCTGCTCTTTCAAATTCTGGGATTATATATATATGGATAACAGTATTTTATTCAATTAAGAAAAATATAAACATTGCAGGGCATGTAATGATTCAGGCAATTGCGATATCCCTTCTTACAGTATTTATAGATTACAAATTAGGTTTTGAAAAATGGTCTATAAATATTTCGGTTCCTATAATCATAATGATAGCAAATGTTACAATGTTAATACTTACAATAGTAAGCTATAAAAAATTTATTAAATATGCAATATATCAATTAATTATAGTATTATTTAGTATGATACCGGTGATACTATTAAGTGAGAATATTTTAGAAAATAAGGTGCTTAGCATTGTAGCAAGTAGCATTTCTATTCTAAACTTAATACTTACACTTATTTTAAGTGCTAAAGATGTAAAATCTGCAATTGTAAGAAAATTTCATATATAATTTTTGTAAAACACATTTTACAAAAATAAAAAAGATATATTTTTTGTAAAGTACATTTTATAAAAATTGACTTTTAGCTATTTCTATCATAAAATTAAAGAAATGATGCAAAGAGGTGTATATTATGATAGAGAGAAAAAAATATTTAGAAGAATTAATAAGTTTTAAGGATAAAGATTTAATAAAAGTAATAACTGGAATAAGAAGATGTGGTAAATCTACTCTATTTGATTTATATATAGATTATCTAAAGGAAAACGGAATAAAAGATGAACAAATAATAAGGATAAATTTAGAGGATGCAGATTTTGATTTCATAGAAAATTATAAAGATTTATATGAGTATGTAAAAAGCAAGCTTATAAGTGATAAACAAAATTATGTGTTTTTAGATGAGGTACAAATTGTAGATGATTTTCAAAGAGCATGTGATAGTTTATATATAAAGAAAAATGTGGACTTATATATAACAGGTTCAAATGCAAATTTATTATCAGGAGAACTTGCAACTTTACTTTCTGGAAGATATGTGGAAATAAAAATGTTGCCATTGTCTTTTGAAGAATATATATCATATAGAAGTGAAAGTGACCTACAGCAAAAGTATGTTGATTATATAACTAAAAGTTCATTTCCATATGCATTAAATTTGGAAACAACTAAAGAAGTAAGAGCATATTTAGATGGTATATATAATACAATATTAATCAAAGATATTGCTAAAAGAAAGAAAATATCTGATATTAGTGCTTTAGATAGTGTTGTTAGATTTATGTTTGATAATATAGGAAATTTATGTTCAAGTACAAAAATAGCAAATGCAATGACATCTAATGGAAGAAATATAACAGTTCCAACGGTAGAAAGTTATTTGTCAGCATTAATGGAAGCTTTTGTTTTATATAAAGCAAATAGATATGACATAAAAGGAAAACAACAACTTTCAAGTGGAGCAAAATATTATGTAGCAGATATAGGACTTAGGTATTATTTATTGGGAAGTAAGAAGGCTGACCAAGAACATATTTTAGAAAATATAGTTTACCTAGAGTTGTTAAGAAGAGGATATGAGGTTTATATAGGGAAAGTAGATACTAGTGAAGTGGATTTTATTGCTATAAATGAAAAAGGAGAAGAATATTATCAAGTAGCATATACGGTTATGGATGAGAAAGTTTTAGAAAGAGAACTTAAAAGTATTGAAAATATAAAAGACCACAATCCTAAATACTTATTAACTATGGATTTTACACCATATACTTCTTATAATGGAATAAAACAGATAAATGTTTTAAATTGGTTATTAAATAAAGAATAAAAAATAATTCTAAACCTATTAGAGGTGATACTATGGAAACAGGTTTAATAGTTAGAAAAGAAACTAAGGTTGACCAAATAAGAAAATTATTGAATAGAATATTTTTTAAAGAAGAATATTTTTTAGAGATGCAATTAAAGGAGCTATTGCAAAAGAAGAGTGTAAATACTTCTAAAATAGTAATACCAAAGGAAATAGGAAAAAATAAATGGAAAAAGAATGAAATATGAATAATAATATATAAAGCAAAGAAGGAAATAAAGTGAAAAATATCAAAGATTATAATTTAGATGAATTAAAACAAGAATTAGTAAATTTAGAAGAAAAAACATTTAGAGCAGAGCAAATATTTAAATGGCTGTATCAAGATAAAGTAAAATCATTTGATGAGATGACAAATATATCTTTAGACTTGCGAGAAAAATTAAAAGAAAATTATACAATGTGTAATTTTAATATATTAAAAAAACAAGTATCTAAAGACGGAACAATTAAATACTTATTTGATGTATTAGATGGAAATGCAATAGAAACAGTTTTAATGAGTTACCATCATGGATATAGCATATGCGTATCTTCACAAATTGGTTGTAAAATGGGCTGTAAATTTTGTGCATCTACTGGAATAAATTTTATTAGAAATTTAAGTTCAGGAGAAATTGTAGAACAAATCTTAGCAGTAGAACAAGATACTAAAGTTAGAATATCAAATGTAGTATTTATGGGAATAGGAGAGCCTTTAGATAATTATGATAATGTAATAAATGCAATTCATATATTAAATAATCAAAAAGGATTAAATATAGGAGCTCGTCATATTAGTATATCAACTAGTGGATTAGTTCCTAAAATATATAAGTTAGCAGAAGAAAATATACCTTGTACTTTATCTATATCATTACATGCAACAACAAATGAAAAAAGAAGCAAAATGATGCCGGTAAATGATGCATATCCAATAGAAGAGCTAATAAAAGCATGTAAAAGTTATATAGAAAAAACAAATAGAAGAATATCATTTGAATATGCTCTAGCAAAAGAAAATAATGATAATTTAGAAGATGCAAAAGGATTAGTAAAATTACTTAAAGGAATGCTTTGCCATGTAAATTTAATTCCAATAAATAAAATAGAAAATGGAAGTTTTACAAAAAGCTCAAATGAACATATAATAGAATTTAGAGATTATTTAAATGACCACGGAATAGTTGCAACCATAAGAAGAGAACTAGGTTCAGATATAGAAGCAGCATGTGGTCAACTAAGAAGAAAGAATTTAAAATACAAAACAAAATGAGATAAATTAAAATATTGACAATAAAGAAAAATTAATATAAAATTTTTATATACAAATTAAAGAAAACGAAAGAGGAGAAGATATGAAAATAGCAAAACACAAAAGCCCTGATACTGTAAGAGAGAGAGAGAGAGCTATACTTTAGTGAAATAAAGAATAGTTTTGTTAAATATATAATTTTAAAAGATAGTAATGGAAGCCTATGAAATAGGTTTCTATTGCTGTCTTTTTTGTGTTTTAATTAGTTATTAAAATTTTAAATATGTAAATAAAAAAGGAGGAATTCAAATGAAAGAAAATTTAAAAAAGCAGAAAGGTATAACATTAATTGCGTTAGTAATAACAATAATTATACTTCTAATATTAGCAGGAGTGTCAATAGCAATGCTAACAGGACAAAATGGAATTTTAACTCAAGCAAATAATGCAAAAATAAAAAATGACCAAAGTTCATTAAATGAAGAAATAGGTTTAGCAGTACAGACAGATAGAATAAATAAAGAGACAGGAGAAGAAGGAAGTTTAGAAGAAGAATTAAATAAAATAGAAGGTGCGACAGTAGAAAAGATATCAGAAGGAGAATATTATGTAGAAAGAAATGGATATGGAGTAACAGTAAATGAAGAAGGAAAAATAGAAGAAGGCACATTAAGTATATGGGATGGAACAACAAAAGAAAAACCAGAAACAGATGCACAAGGAAATTGGCATATATATAATGCCTCACAGATGAAATTTTTTGCAGATTATTGTAATAATGTATTAACAGAAGAAGAAAAAGCAACAATGCCAGAAATAACAGAGAATACAACAGTATATCTAGAAAACAATATAGATATGGGAGCAAGACAAGAAAATGGAATATTAACATCAGGTGTAGCTTGGACACCTATAAAGATGAAAACAGGAATATTTGACGGAAAAGAACATAGTGTATCTGGAATATATGTTAATTCAGATAGTTATGGAGGTTTATTTTTTACTACAGACCAAATTGAAAATGTTACTATAAAAAATAGTTATATTGAGGCAAGAGGACAAATATCAGGTGGAATAGCTGCTAGTCCTTTTGGTAGCATTAACAATTGCCATAATGTTAATACAATTGTAAAAAGTACATATAGTAATTCTTTTGTTGGAGGAATAGCAGGAACTAGTGTTTCGCCTACAAATATAACAAATTGTACAAATTCTGGAACTATTATAGGAACGACAGCAGGTGGAATAGTTGCAAGTCCTGCACTTTTAGTTGGTCCGTGTATTATTGAAAATTGTTCAAATTATGGAAATATAAAAGGAACTGCTTGCGCAGGAGGGATAGTAGGGGTAATTAATGATAATCAATCTACAATAAGAAACTCATATAATAGTGGAGAGATAAGTGGAACTTCTGAAGTGGGAGGAATACTTGGACGTAGTCAACCGTCAATAATTGTATCAAATTGTTATAATAAAGGTAATGTTATTGGAGGGACAGATATGGGAGCAATTATAGGAAAGCAATATGAAAATGTAAATGAAAATTCAAGTAATTTATATTATTTAAATACATTACCAATAAAAGCAATAAACGGTGTTGATTATGAAGATAAGAATATAAAGGAAATAAGTGAAGAATTTAATAGTAGAGAAGAGTTTATAGAGTGGCTAAATCAATAAGGAATATAATAAACCGTCTTGCTATAGACAATGAGTAGTTCACAGATAAATAATAAAAAGAAGTAAACATTTTGTTTATTTCTTTTTTGTATATTTTTTGTAAAAAAGAACATAATTAAAATGAGGTGTTTTATTATGAGTGATGAGAAAAAAGATAAAATAGAGGAAAATAGAGAAAATCAGAAAGTAGCAAGAAGAGAAGAGCCAGAAGTAGGGGAAGATAGTACAAAATATGGTGAGTTTATATCTTCTTATTTTGCGTGGATATCACTTCCAGAACAGAAAGAAAAAGCTAAAAGATTACAAGAAATAGCAAAGAAAGACAAAAAAGAAAGAAAAAAATAAAAAAAGTGAGATTAAAAGAGAAAATGTAAGAAAAAAAAATATTATTAAAAAATAAAAGTCAGAGAAGGTCAAAAAAGGCTATTGCAAAAAATAAAAGAATAAGTATAATATTATTGTAGGTCAAAGAAAGTCAAAGTTAAAATATAGGAGGTAATTCAAATGCGAATGTCGGATCTAATAGAAGAATTTATAAAAGAATTATTTGATGATGGAAATGATGCAATAGAAATACAAAGAAATGAACTTGCAGAACATTTTAATTGTGTACCATCACAAATAAACTATGTAATATCAACAAGATTCAAGCCACAACAAGGTTATTATGTAGAAAGTAGAAGAGGCCGGAGGAGGTCATATTACGATAAGAAAGGTAAATAATGATAAAGAAGACTATATAATGCATATTATAAATAATATAGGAAATGAATTAACTTCAAACGATGCAGATATTTTAATTAGTGATTTTCTATCTTATAACATAATAAATACTAAAGAAGCAAAATTATTAAAAGTAGCAACAAACGATAAAGTACTAAAACTTCCAAAAGATATAAAAGATGAAGTTAGAGCAAGAATAATGAAAAATATGTTATTAAATATATAAAGGAGGAGATAAAAATGTTATGTGATAATTGTGGAAAAAGAGAGGCAAACGTAAGATATACAGAAAATATTAATGGAAAAGTAAGAGAATTAAATTTATGTGAAGAATGTAGTGAAAAATTAGGAATAGGTGGGATGGACTTCAATATGCCAATAGATTTTTCAAGTTTCTTAGGAGGATTTATGGATGATTTAATGACTCCAGAAATAATGCCAATGTTTAATAGCTTAAAAACACTTACTTGTGATAATTGTGGTTCTAGCTTTGAAGATATAATAAATACAGGAAAAGTAGGATGTAAAGATTGTTATTCAGTATTTGAAGATAGGTTAGATCCAATAATAAAAAAATTACAAGGAGCTAATAGACATGTAGGAAGAGTTGGAAAAATAATAGATAGTAAAATAGACAGTAAAAATGGAATAGAAAACAAAGAAGGAGAAAGTAAAAAAATTACTGATAATAAAGAACAAAATAAATTAGAAAAATTGCAAGAAGACTTAAAAGAAGCAATAAAAGAAGAAAGATATGAAGATGCAGCAAAAATAAGAGATGAAATAAAAAAATTAGAAAAATAAAAGAAAAAGAGGTGAAGAAAATGAATTGGTATTTACAAACAAGTGAAGATTCAGATGTAGTAAAAAGCACAAGAATAAGATTTAAAAGAAATTTTAAAAATTTTAAATTTAATTTAAAAGAAAGTGAATTAAAAGAATTAGAAAAAAGAATAGAAGATAATATATATGCAATAGGCTATGGACTAAAATTCTTTAAATTAAAAGATATGGATAATATAACAAAAGCAAGCTTAGTAGAAAAAAACTTAATAAGTCCAACATTTGTAGCAAAAAGAAGTGATACAGGAAGTATTTTAATAAATGATGAAGAAAATATATGTATTATGATAGGCGGAGAAGACCATTTAAGCTTGCAAGTATTTAGTAGTGGATTAGAATTAGAAAACACATTAAATTTAGCAATAGAAGTTGAAGAAAAAATAGGCAAAATACTAGGATATAGTATTAGTAAAAAATACGGATATCTAACAAGTAGACTAAATGATTTAGGAACAGGACTAAAAGCATCAGTAATGGTTCATTTACCAGCATTATCAAAAACAGGGAACATAAGAAAAATGTTAGATGTAGTTCGTGATTTTAATATGTATGTGGAAGGAGAATATGGAAAATCAACTAAAAATCAAGAAGATATTTATCAAATATCTAATAAACAAACATTAGGAATTACAGAAAAAGAAATTATAAACAACTTAAAAGTAATAATTAAAAAAGTAGAAGAACAGGAAAGAACAGCTAGAAAAATGCTTACAAAAGAGCCTATTGAATTAGAAGATATGGTACTTAGAAGTTATGGAATCCTAACAAATTGTAGAAAAATATCTTATGATGAATCAAAAGAGTTGTTATCAAATATAAAACTTGGAACAGACTTAGGAATATTAGATAATTTAACAGATTCAAAAGTACAAAAATTATGCTTATATACAAAACCAGCAAATTTGCAAAAATATTTAGGAGCAAAATATGACAAAGTAGAACAAGAAGTAAAAAGAGCAGAAGTAATAAAACAGATAATGTCCAATTAGGGACGTTTCCAAATGGACACTTTGTCCATTTGGTGACAGATCATATTGGAAAGAAGTGTCCCCAATTGGACATTTTGTCCAAAAAGAAACGTCCCTATTGGACATGAATAGAAAGGAGTTGATTAATTATGACATATAGTTTTACAAATAGAGCAAAAAAAGCAATTGAATTGGCAGATGAGTTAGCTGTTGAATTAGGACATAATTATGTTGGAACAGAACATATTTTATATGGTTTAGTTAAAGAAGGAAGTGGAGTAGCAAGTAAAGTCCTACAAAATCAAGGAATAGAACCTGATATTGTAATAGATAAGATTGTTGAATTAGTAGGGCATGAAGCACCTATTACAGAAACATTAGGTTTTACTCCAAGGACTAAAAGAGTTATTGAAAATGCATTCATCGAAGCTAGAAAATTGGGATATAATTATATAGGAACAGAACATATATTAATAGGAATATTAAGAGAAGCTGATAGTATAGCGGCAAGAATTTTGTTAGAGTTAAATACAAATATTCCAAGACTTTATAGTGAAATAGTAAGAGTTATAAATGAAGGGGAAGATTATAGTGGAAATGATAATGGAAATAATACTAAAAGAGGAGGAAGCTATAATCAAACACCAACTCTTAATCAATTTGGTGAAGACTTAACTAAAAAAGCAGAAGAAGGAAAATTGGATCCTATAATAGGTAGAAAAAATGAGATTGAAAGAGTTATTCAAATATTATCAAGAAGAACTAAAAATAATCCTTGCTTGATAGGTGAACCAGGAGTTGGAAAAACAGCAGCTGTTGAAGGGTTAGCAGAAAAGATTGCTTCAGGAGATGTTCCAGAAATATTAAAAGGAAAACGTGTTGTAACTATGGATATATCTGGAATGGTTGCTGGAAGTAAATATAGAGGAGATTTTGAAGAAAGGATAAAAAAAGCTCTAGATGAGGTAAAAAAAGCGGGAGATGTAATTTTGTTTATTGATGAGATTCATACAATAGTAGGAGCTGGAGCTGCAGAAGGTGCAATAGATGCAGCAAATATTTTAAAACCACTACTTGCAAGAGGAGAAATTAGGTTAATTGGAGCTACAACTTTAAATGAATATAGAAAATATATAGAAAAAGATGCAGCATTAGAAAGAAGATTTAGTCCAGTAACAATTAATGAACCTAGTGAAAAAGACACTGTAAAAATATTAAAAGGCTTACGTGATAAATATGAAGCTCATCATGGAGTTAAAATAACAGATGAAGCAATTGAAGCAGCAGTAAAAATGTCCACACGTTATATTAATGATAGATATTTACCAGATAAAGCAATTGACTTAATTGATGAGGCAGCTTCTCGAGCTAAAATAAAATCATATACAGAACCAGAAAATCTAAGAAAATTACAAGAAGAAATTGAAGAAGTGGAAAAGAATAAAGAAGAAGCAGTTAGAATACAAAAATTTGAAAAAGCAGCAAGTTTAAGAGATAAACAAAAAGAATTGAAAGAAAAATATGAAAAGGAACAAAAGAAATGGCAAAATAAAAATAATAAATCTGTTGCTGATATAACAGAGGAAAATATAGCAGAAGTAATTGCTAGTTGGACAGGAATACCAGCTAAGAAAATTACTGAAGATGAAAATGAAAGATTAAAGAACTTAGAAAAAACATTACATGAAAGAGTAATTGGCCAAGATGAAGCAGTAGAAGCAGTAGCAAAAGCTATTCGTAGAGGTAGAGTTGGATTAAAAGATCCCAAAAGACCAATAGGATCATTTTTATTCTTAGGACCAACGGGTGTTGGTAAAACTGAACTTTCAAAAGCATTAGCAGAAAGTTTATTTGGTGATGAAAATGCTATGATAAGAATTGATATGTCTGAATATATGGAGCCACATTCTGTTTCAAAACTTATTGGTTCACCTCCAGGATATGTAGGATTTGACGAAGGAGGACAATTAACTGAAAAAATAAGAAGAAAACCATATTCTGTAATTTTATTTGATGAGATTGAAAAAGCTCATCCAGATGTTATGAATATGTTACTTCAAATATTAGAAGATGGAAGATTAACAGATTCACAAGGAAGAACAGTAAACTTTAAAAATACTGTAATAATAATGACTTCTAATATTGGTGCGAGACTTATTACAGATAAGAAATTATTAGGATTTACTAAATCTGGAAAAGAAGACAAAGAAAAAGAAGAATCAGCAAAAAAAGAATATGATAATATCAAAAAAGAAGTAATGGATGCATTAAAGAAGGAATTAAGACCAGAGTTTATTAATCGTATTGACGAAATAATTGTATTTCATAAATTAACAGATAAAGAAATAAGCAAAATTATTGATATTATGCTAAAAGAAGTAACAGATAGATTAGCTAATCAAAAAATTAAAGTAGAGTTAGAGCCAGAAGTAAAAGAATTAATCGCAAGCAAAGGTATTGATAAAAATTTTGGTGCAAGACCATTAAGAAGAACTATACAAAGTGTTTTAGAAGATAGGTTAGCAGAAGAAATATTAGATGGAAACATAAAGAAAAACAAGACTAATAAAATAGGAGTAAAAGAAGGAAAAGTTGTAGTAAAATAAAAACCATAAACAAAGTATACTGATTTAGTATACTTTGTTTTAGTTTTATAAAAACATCGTTTTTTACAAAAAAAGTTGAATATGGTCTTAAAAATAAGTTTGACTTTAAAAAACAAAAATGATAAAATACAAACAGAAATTTGTAAAAAAGAAAAGAGGGATAAATATGGTTTATACATATAATAAATTAGTAAGAGATAAAATTCCAGAAGAGATTAATAGTATGGAAGGTAGA
The DNA here is from genome assembly GCA_944386415.1 of uncultured Clostridia bacterium. GTDB lineage: Bacteria > Bacillota > Clostridia > TANB77 > CAG-508 > CAG-269. The sequence continues at coordinate 31,559 of CALXAY010000006.1, forward strand.
AAAACAAAATTTAGAATTATGGATGAAAATGAATATATTAAAGAATTAAATAGAAAATTATTAGAAGAATCTAATGAATTTGTTGAAGAAAACGATATAGAAGAATTAGCTGATGTAATGGAAGTAATGGAATCTATTATGAAAATAAAGAATATACAATGGGAAGAGGTTAAAAAAATACAAACAAAGAAAAGAGATAAGAAAGGAAGTTTTGATAGAAAAATCTATCTAGAATATGTAGAAGAAGAAAAAAGAAATATAAAAGAGGAAGAAGAGTTAAAGAAAAAATTTAGAAAATTATAAAAGCTATTATAGATTAGATATGTGATATTAAAAATATATAAATAATTGAAAAGGGGGATTGTTAGTATGAATAAGAAAAAGAAAATAATAGGTGTAGTGATATTAATTTTAATATTAATAGCTAGTTTAGTATTAATTATTATGAAAACAAAAAAGGAAAATGTTGGAGCAATAAATTTTTATATTAAAGATCAAAATGAAACTCCTATTGCTGGAGCAGAGGCAATGCTTGTTAACGAAAAAGATGAAGAAATAGCAACAGTAGAATCAAGTGTAGAAGGAAAAGTTAGATTTGTAAATGTTCCGATAGGAAAGTATAAAGTTCTTATTAATAGTGTACCTAAAGGTTATGAGATAGATGAGACAGAAAAAGAACTAGAAGTAAAGAAACTTGAAGATACAGATGTAACTTTAAAAGCTAAAAGAGTTAGAACAACAGTTATAATATGTAATGTTGACCAAGATGAAAAACCTTTAGAGAAAGTAAAATATAATATTATTAATGATGAAGGTGAAGTGATACAAGAAATATATACAAATGATGAAGGATTAGCAGGAGTTACAGATTTACCACTAGGAACATATAGATATGAACAAAAAGAAGTACCAGAAGGATATGAATTAGATTCAGGAATTTATGAATTTAAATTAGAAACTGATGAACAAGTATTACGTGTTGATATCACAACGAATAAAAAATAAAAAGGGAAAAAGGCAGGAAATCAAATCCTGCCTTTATGTATAATAAAAGCAAAACATAACTTCCTACCTAGATAATAGTTTATACTAAAACTATTTCATGTTTCTTTCAGCTTCTTCTATCATCTTTTTAACCATTTGTCCACCTATTTTACCAGCGTCTCTAGCTGAAATGTCTCCATTATATCCGTCTTTTAAGTTAACACCAACTTCACTAGCTACTTCATATTTGAATTTATCTAAAGCAGTCATAGCTTCTGGTACTAATTTTTTGTTTGAAGAGTTTGCCATTGTTTTTTCACCTCCTGTAATATTACAACTAGAAAAAACCATTGCTTTTTCTAATACTATCATTCTCAAAAAAATAGAAAAATAAACAGGAAATTTTTACAAAAAAATTATTGATTTTTTAAAACTTTATTTATATAATATTTTTTGACAAAAAAGGAGAAAAAAATATGTATAAATTAATAGCGATAGATTTAGATGGAACAATGCTAAATAGTTATGGAATAGTAAGTGAAGAAACAAAGAAAACAATAAAAAAAGTAGAAGAACAAGGTGTAGAAGTAGTAATAGCATCAGGGAGACCAATAGCATCAATAAAAGAAATAGCAAAAGAAATAGATAGCAAAAATTATTTTATTGCTGGAAATGGTGCTATTATTTATGATATGAAAAAAGAAGAAATAATATACGAAAAAACAATGCCAAAAGAAAAAATTTTAGAAATAGTAAAAATCTGTGAGGAAAACAGTATCTCATATAATGTATATACAGAAACAGAAATTCTAGCAAAAGCGCTAAAATTTAATGTATTATATTATCATAAAGAAAATTTAAAAAAAGAAGAAAACAAAAAAACAAAAATAAATATAGTAAATGATATGTATGAATACATAAAAAACAAACAAGATGCAAGATTTTTAAAAATAACAATATGTGATGAAAGTAAAACAGTATTTAATTCAATAATTAGAAAACTAAAAGAAGTAAAAAACATAGAAATATTAGAAGTATCACATATGGCAAGAAAAACTATAACACAAGGAACAGAAGAATATTCTATTTCTTATTATTATACAGAAATATCAAGAGAAAATGTAGATAAATGGAATGCCATTGAATTTTTAATAGAAAAATTAGGAATAAAAAAAGAAGAAGTGATGGCAATAGGAGATAATAGTAATGACAAAGAAATGATAAAAAATGCAGGTCTAGGAGTGGCAATGAAGCAAAGTACACCAGCAATTCTAGAACTGGCAAATGAAGTTACAGACGGGAATAACGAAGATGGTGTAGCTAAAATATTACAAAAATATTACAAAAATATTAACTTTTAATAACAGTTATATAATTCCATTGATTTTGCGGTATATTTGAGTTAAAATAAAATAGATGGTTATTTTGTAAAAAATACAATAAAAATATATTTTAAGGGAGGAATTTGTCATGGCAACAAATCCAATGCAAAGAAAAGCAAGAAACTCATTTTTGTTAGGAATGTTAATAACTTTAATAATTACAGGTCTAATTATAGCTCTTTTAGCTATGCAATTAATGAATATGAAAAAACAATTAGAAACGAAAGAAGATAACATTGTAAATGCTTATGCATTAACAGAAGATGTGAAATCAGGACAGATAATTACAAGGGATATGTTAGAGAAAATAGAGGTTAATTCAACTGTTGTACCAAGTAATGCTACTAGCGATTTGACTCAAATAGATAATTATTTTCTAGAAGATAAACAAGGAAATGAAGTAACAACATCTTATGATAATTCTGGAAATGCAACATTATATATTTCGATAAATGATGTTAGATATCAAATAAAACAAGATGATAACGGAAATTATTATATAGAAAATAATAATGGACAAATGGAATATATAGAATTAAGTGTAGTTCCTTATGTTGCTAAAGTGGATATGAAGAAAAATACATTAATTACAAAAGAGTTACTTAGTAAAGCTGACAACGTTGTAAAAAATGATATGAGAAAACAAGAATATAATGTTGTGGTATTACCATTAGATTTGGATACAGGAGATTATATAGACATTAGATTAATGTTACCAAATGGACAAGATTTTATCGTAGTATCTAAAAAAGAAGTTGAAGTTCCATATGTAGGTGATGTGCCTTCAGCAGATACAATATGGGTAAATTTATCAGAAGATGAAATATTACATATGAGTTCTGCAATAGTAGATGCATCAAAGATTTTGGGAGCAAAACTATATGCTACTAAATATACAGAACCTGGAATGCAAGAAGCTGCAATACCAACATATATTGTTAGTGCAGAAAACTCACAATTATTACAAAGAGATCCAAATATTGTAGAGAGTGCAATGGAAGAAATAATTGCAAGATATAATCAAGTGGATAGTACAAATATTAGAAATAACAATATAAATACAGAAATACAAAAACAAGGTGATCAAGCAGATAGTAATTTACAAACTGAAATAGAAGACAGTGTAACAAGATCTCAAGAAGCAAGACAAGACTATTTAGATTCATTATCAAGTACAACTACGACAACGACAACAGGAACAACATCGACGACAACAACTACAACAGAATAAAAATAAAAAGGAGAGAAAAACTTTATGAAAAGAATAGGATTTATAGGAGGATATGATAAAACTGATTTAATTATAAATATAGCTAAAATATTAACAGTGGTAGGAAATAGAGTTTTAGTAGTAGACGCAACAGTACCTCAAAAAGCAAGATATATTGTACCTGTTATAAATCCTACACTAATGTATATAACAGAATATGAAGATATTGATGTAGCTGTAGGGTTTAAACGTGAAGAAGATATTAAAAATTATTTAGGAATATCAGGAGAAATGGACTCAGAATATGATATTATTCTTGTAGATACAGATAATAGTGAAGGATTTCAAGGATTTTACTTAGAAGAAGCACAAAAAAATTATTTTGTAACATCTTTTGATATATATTCACTAAAGAAAGGCTTAGAAGCATTAAATAATTTAAGAAGTGCAATTACTTTAACTAAAGTGCTATTTTCTAAAGAAATGTTAAAAGAAGAAGATGATTATTTAAATTTCTTATCTTTAGGATATAAAGTAATATGGGATGATTACAGAATTTATTTTCCTGTAGAAAATGGTGATATGAGTGTTATATATGAAAATCAAAGAGTTTCAAAAGTAAAATTTAAAAAGTTAAGTGTACAATATAAGGATGGATTAGCATATATAGCAGAAGAAATATTAGGAGATACAGGTGGAAGTAAAGTCAGAAAAGCTATAAAAACAATAGAAAAAGGAGCGTAAAAATGTCAATTGTAACATTTTGGAATAATAGAAAAGAAGAAACAGGAAAGACTTTGTCAATTGCAGCAATTGCTACACATATGGCTATAGAACATAATTATAAAATTTTGGTTGTTTCAACAGGACATAAAGATGAAACATTAGATCGTTGCTTCTGGCAAGAAAAGAAACAAGCCAAGAAAAATTTGGGTTTGTTTGGTCCTAATACAAATGTAGGAATAGAAGATGGTATAGTAGGATTAGAGACATTAATGAAAAGTAATAGAGTATCGCCAGAACAAGTAACAAATTATACTAAAATAGTATTTAAGGATAGACTAGAAATATTACCGAGTTTTAAAGGTGAAAAATTAGAATATGATGAGATAAAAACAACTTATCCAGATATAATTAGTCTTGCTAATAATTATTATGATTTAGTATTTGTAGATTTAGACGAAGAAGTAGGAGAAGAAATATCAAAGCAAATATTAGAGAAATCAAATATAATTATGGTTACTTTAAGTCAAAGATTAATAAGTATAAATAATTTTATGAAGTTAAGAGAAGAAGAACCAGTTTTAAAATCAATAAAAACTTTAATATTGATAGGTAGGTATGATAAATATTCAAAATATACAGTTAAGAATATAACAAGATATATGGGAGAAAAAAATAAAGTTTCAACTATACCATATAATACACTATTTTTTGAGGCATGTGAAGAAGCAGGAGTACCAGATTTGTTTTTAAGACTTAGAAAAGTTGATGAAGATGATAGAAATGGTTTATTTGTGGCAGAAGTAAAAAGAACAGCAGATAATATTGTATATAGATTACAAGACTTAGCAATGAAGTTGTAAGGAGGGTGGACAAACCATGACAATAACTAATATTGTTCTAATAGTAGTTGTTTTAGCTATTGCAGGATATTTGATTTTTTATGTAATTAAAAAGAAGAAGAATGCAGAAGTTGTAGCAACTTTAAATGTGGACGATAAGACATATACAATTGAAAAGATGACAGAGTTCGTAAAAAAGAGACTTGATGAAATAACAAAAATAAACTTATATGATATTGGACTTTCAGAAGAGGAATTAAAGAGAAGAAAGAATAAAAAATACGAACTAAAAAAGGCATTAAAAGGTTGTACATATGGAGATGTAAATGATAAGAGATATGTTAAAGAACTTATTTACGATCTATTAGAGAAAGAATATGGAGTAACAGAAACAAACATTTCTAAAGCTATACCTTTTGATATTCCATCTTTACTTACACCACAAGATAAATTTGATATACTAATTTATATGTATAAAAAAGAATTTGGTTATGAAGCTTTAACTGAGTTAATCAAGAAATATAATTTAGCAGAATTAAAATATATAGAAGGAGAAACAAAACCTTCTTATGTAATTACACCAAATGAAATAGAAGATATATTTGAAAAAGAAAATCCAGTGTTATCATTTTCAGATAAATTGGAAGTAGTAGTACAAAGAATTTACCAACACTACAAAGGATATAGTAGTATAGATGAAGTAAGAGATATGAATATAGATGGTGTTTCTGGTGGTGTATCAGGACTTCCAGAAAGCTTTTTAAGCCAAGTTGCACAAACAGATGGTGGAGATTACTTAAATCAAGTTGCAGAACATAAAGTACCAAGAGCTTGTGATAGTATTTGGATATTTTTCCAAGGTAAATCAATTCGTTTAGCATTTCTTTCTTTTGGAACAGAAGCTGAACTAAAAAGAGTTTGTCAGAATATTTATAAATATAATAACCCAGGACAATTATCAGACACAAATGGTTATAAAATTAATGAAATGAAAGATGGTTCTCGTGTTGTTGTTGTAAGACCATCAATGTCAGAAACATGGGCATTCTTTGTAAGAAAGTTTGACGTTAAACGTTCAACTTTGGAGCAATGGTTTAAAGGAGAACCAGGAAGTGACGAATCAATAGAATTATTAAAATATCTAGTAAAAGGAGCAAGGATTATATCAATCACTGGTGAGCAGGGTTGTGGTAAAACAACAATGCTTATGGGAATGATAGAAAATATATATGAAACAATGAACATTCGTGTTCAAGAAACTGCCTTCGAGCTTCACTTAAGAAAAATTTATCCAACAAGAAATATATTGACATTTAGAGAAACAGAAACAATTTCAGGACAAGAAGGTTTGGACGTTCAAAAGAAAACTGACGGTTCTGTTAATATCATTGGTGAGGTTGCAACTGACCACGTTGCTGCTTGGATGATACAGGCAGCCCAAGTTGCATCTAAATTTACATTGTTTACTCACCACGCAAAAACTTTTCCTAACTTAGTAACAGCACTTAGAAACTCAATGTTAAGAATAGGACAATTTAATAATGAAAAAACAGCAGAAGAGCAAGTTGTACAAGTATTAAACTTTGACATACATTTAACTAAAGACTTTAGAGGAAAAAGATATGTAGAAAGAATAACAGAATGTATACCAGTAGAAGAACAAGATGAATATACATTTGACCATAGAAATGAAAAAACATTAGAAGGAAAATTTGATAAATTTTTTGATAATGCAACACGTTACTTTGAAAAAGTTACAGATAGAAAATTATATACATATAGAAATATATTAGAATACGTAGATGGTGAATATAAAATAACAAATCCAATAACTGAAAATAACCTAAAAGAAATGAGACTTAATATGGACGCAACAGATGTTGAAACATTTGACAAATTTGTAGAAAAACATTGGGGAAATCAAATTCATGAAAAACAAACAGTACAAGTTTCAGCTACAACATCAGATGAACCTAAAAAAAGAGGAAGAAAAAGAAAAACAGAAGTTTAAATAAATGAACCAAAACATATTGAAAAGGAGGTGCTAAGTAGAAAGTGGATAACCAGATTATTTATTATATAATGGGGGGATCAGCAGGAGCTTTTGTTCTGATTATACTTTTTTATTATATATTATCAAAAAAGATGCAAACGTCTGAATATAAAAGGATACAAGCTTTACAACAAGGAACAAAGGAAAAGTCATTTTCAGGAGAAATTTTATTTCAGAAATTATACCTTACATATATAAAAATTCCTTTTATAAAAAGATATGCTTTAAAAATAAGAAGAAGATTAGAAATCATTAATATAGATGATGAGTATAATACGAGAAAAGGAACTGCTAAGATATTAACAAAATCACTTGCTATAATAGTACCTATTGTACTTGTTACAATTATTTTAACTTCTAGTAATTACTTACTTATGTTTATATTATTAATATTTGAATTATTTATGATAGATACTTTCATAGATGGTTCAGTAGATAAAATAGATAATAAAATCTTAAAAGAGCAGATAGATTTTTTCTCAGAAATTAGACATGCATACCACGAATTTAACATGGTTGAGGAAGCAATTTATCAGGTTTCACAAGATGATGAAAAAGATGTTTCAAGGCAAGGGGAAAAAATATATGAAATATTAATTTCAGATGATCCTGAAATGGAACTTGAAAAATATTATGATATAGCACCAAATAGTTTTTTAAAAGAATTTGCAGGTGTATCATATTTAACAAAAGAATTTGGTGATAGAAAAGTAGATGGTGCATCTTTATATTTAAAGAATGTAAATAATATTACTCAGGAAATGCAACTAGAAATATTAAAAAGAGATAAATTAAACTATGTGTTCCAAAGTTTATCAGTTATTTCAATTGCACCAGTATTATTGCTAGAGCCATTAAAGAGTTGGGCTATTTCAAATTTTAGTTTTACTGAAAGTTGGTATATGGGAAAACCAGGTATGATAGTACAAATATTAATATTAATACTTACATTTGTATCATATGTACTAGTAAGAAAATTAAAAGATAATGGTTCAACAGGAATAAATACAAAAAATACAGAAAACCCATGGCAAGAAAAATTATATAAGAAAAAACCAATTAAGAAGATTGTAGATTTATTTATACCTAAAGAAGGTACAAAAGAATACAGAAAGATAAGACAATTATTAAAAGATTCAGCATCATCATTAAAGATGCACTGGTTATATATAAATAGAATAACTCTTGCAATTGTTACATTTTTTGCTTCAATAATAATATTTGCACAGTTACATACTGTTGCAATTGATTATATATATACAGAGCCAACGACAGATTATGACATAATTCGGAGGACTATCCGAGGAAGATGAAGCAAAAGCGATGGAAGTTACAGAACAAGATAATATTATATTAGACCAGTTTAGAGGAGATACTAACGCTACAGTTGAAGAAATAAGAGATGCCGTTGAAATGCTAGACTATTATGAAGAGGCAACTGATGAAGAACTTGATACAGCAGCACAAAGAATTTTTGATAAATTGCAAATAATAAATAGTGAGTATATGCAATGGTTTGAATTATTACTTGCTTTCGTATTTGCAGTAATTGGATATATGGCACCACTTTGGCTTCTATACTTCCAAGTTAAGATGAGACAACTAGAAATGGAAGATGAAGTAATGCAATTCCAAACAATTATCATGATGCTAATGAGGATAGAAAGGGTTAATGTTGAAATTATTCTAGAATGGTTAGAAAGATACTCAAATATATTTAAGCCACAAATTACAAAATGTGTTAATAACTATGAAGCAGGTGCTTGGGAAGCATTAGAAGCTATGAAAGATGATGTTTCTTATTTACCTTTAATAAGAATAATAGAAAGTTTACAAGCAGCTGTTGAAAAAATACCAATTAAAGATGCGTTCGATGAATTAGATTCAGAAAGAGACTATTATCAAGAAAAGAGAAAAGAATCAAATGATAGATTAATAAAAAGAAAAGGAATGATAGGAAAAGCAATAGGTTTTGCACCAATGGTATGCTTGTTTGTTGGATACTTAATAGTACCATTAGTATTCATAGGATTAACAAGTATGACATCATCATTTGAAACAATGACATCAACAACACTTTAATTAAAGGAGGAAAATAAGTGGAAAATGCATCAAAAGCACTAATTATGGCTGGAAGTGTATTAATTGCATTGCTGATAATTGGAGCATTAGTTTTAATGTTTGGAAATTTGACTAATTATCAAAAAACAAATTCAGAAAGTACACTTTCTTCGCAAATAATTGAATATAATCAACAATTTGAAACTTATAATAGAAAAAAGGTAAGAGGTAGCGAATTATATTCTTTATTAAATAGAGTTATAGATTATAATAGAAGGCAATCTTCAGATGCCATTGGAACAAATTATTCAGGAGCAGATTTACAATATGAACCAATGGAAATAAATTTTAAAATAGATATTACTAAATTATCTGCAACAACAGATAAGAATAGATTATTTACAACAGCAATTCAAACAAATAAAGATACATATACAGTTAGTAAATTAGAAAATAGTTTCGAGAAATCAATAAAAAAGAAAATAGATGATTTAGAAAATGCTTATGGACAAGAGTCATTGACTAATTTGACAACAAATCTTACAAAACTGTTTAAAGATACAGAAGTAAAACCTGGAAGTGAACAAGAGACTGTTTTAGTTAAATCTTTTAATGAAGCATCAAGTAAAGTAAAAATAAAATCATATAGTGATATAGATAGTAAAAGTTTTAAAGGAAAATATGGAGATACAATAAGAGAAGATGCTTATACATACTATGAATATATACAATTTAAAAGAGCATATTTTGATTGTAAAGATGTAGAATATGATGAACATACAGGAAGAATAACAAGAATGGACTTTGAATTTACAGGAAAGTTTAATTAATAGGAGTAAATTATGGAAAATGCATCAAAAGCATTAATGATGGCAGCAGGTGTATTAATAGGACTTTTAATATTATCATTGGCAGTATTTTTATTTACAAATTTCGGAGCTGCATCTGCTGAAGCACATAGAAAAAATGAAGAAAATCAAATAAATCAGTTTAATGCACAATTTACTGTATATGAAGGAAGAACTGATGTTACAATTCACGATATAGTTACAGTTGCAAATTTAGCAAGGGATAATAATGAAAAATATGGATTAGAAACTCAAACAAAAAACCAGAATGATTATTATATAGAGGTTACAGTAATAGGAAATTCAAAAATTAATGAAAAAACAACTCCTTCAGATTTAGAAAAACAACTTAGTGAAGAAATTCAAAAAGGAATGGAAGAGCAAACATTTGAAGATGGTGAAGGAGGAGAAATAAAAATGCAAACATTACCGACGTATAATTGTAGTGTCCATATAAATGAAATTACTAAAAGAGTTGATAGTATTACTTTTACAAAAAAATAAAATTTTTATAAAATAGAGGACAAATATGAAAAAATTAGCTATAATATTTCTAATTGGTATAATTCTGATTGTAGGAATTTCTTATATGTATTTGAATTATAAAGCAAATTATAATACAATTAGAAGAGAAAATATTAAGTTTGAAGATTATTATAATAAAGAATTAGAAGTATCAGATGTGGTTACACTAATTAATAAAGCATATGACTATAATTTGACAAATGCAGTCGAAAAAGATCAAAATGGTATATTTAAAGAAAACAATATAAATTCAATAAAAATAGATTTAAAAATGCTAGATAGAGATAAAGTTTACAATATGGAAACTATATATTCAGGAACCATGGAAAAATTTGCAGAAATGTATACAGGAATTAAGTTTAAATGTACAAAAATTGATTATCATGAAAATGGTAAAATAAAATATTTGCTTATAGAACAGATTACTACAGAATAAAAATATTATTAATTTTGTTATTAAAATTGTCAAATTATGAAATTTGACTTATAATATAAAAAAAATAAAAAATAAGAAAAATCAAAGGAGGAATTTATTATGGAGAATGCTTCAAAAGCGTTAATTATTGCAGGAGCAATATTACTTTCAATTTTAATTATATCATTAGGAATAATGATATTTAATTCAGCAAGGGATGCAGCAAGTACTGATCAATTAGACCAGGTTCAAATTACTTCATATAATGAACAATTTACACAATATGAAGGAACAAATAAAAGAGGTGCTGATGCAAACGGAATACTTGATGCAGTTAGAAATAACAATATAACAAATTCAGATGACGAATCAAGATTAATTAGTGTAAAAACAGATTGGACAAGTGGACCAAGTGGACAATTAAAAGGAACATATACAAAAGCACCATCAGGAAAAACTTATAAAATTGAATGTGGTATGGATACAAAGACAGGATATGTTACATCAGTTACTATAACAACTAATTCATAAAAATTATGAGGTTTATTAAAGGAGGAGATATTTTATGGAAAATGCAGCAGAAGCTTTGCAAATGGCAGCAGCAGTATTAATATTTGTTTTAGCATTATCTATAGCTATCAACTCCTTTGGACAAGCAAGACAAACATCTCAGTTAATATTAGAGTATAAAGATAGAGAATATGAATATAGTTATGTTGAAGATAATGGTACTACAAAAAGAATAGTAGGAATAGAAAGTATAGTGCCTTCAATATATAAGGCATATAGAGAAAACTACAAAGTAGTATTTGATGAAACAACATATAATGTTATTGGACTAGATACTGGTTTATTTCAAAAAAGGAAAGAAGGTACTTTAAGTGAATATGAGCCAGTGTTTGAAATTGACTTAGAAGATCAGACATTAGGAACAGATGAACAAAAAGAACTGTTTATTATGGCAGTATTATATGGAGATAGATTAAATAAGATATCTAGTATAAACTTTAATAAAATAAAGGAAGACTTTAAAAGAAACTCTGGGGTACTATTGAATGATAGAGGATTATATGATATAATAAAAGAAGGTACACTTAGATTTGAAGAAAGTATAGGACAATATTATCAAGAACAAGCTGGAGAAAAAGAAGATTCAAGTACTCCGGGAGGCACAACAGATCCAGATGATGAATCAGAAGTTCCAGAATCAAATTTAACATTAAAAAGGGTAATAACTTATACTTTGTATTAAAATTATATTTAAAAGGTATTTAATTACCGAAGGAGGATAAAATGGGAGATACATTAATCACAGTAATAGCCATAGTATTAGCTGCAGTTCTAATGTTTATATTTCCACTTATGACAATGTCTGATAGAACAGACGATGTTTCACAATTATCAGTAGAAACAGCAACAACAGAATTTGTTGACGATGTAAGAACAACAGGAAAATTAACAATAGACAAATATAATAGTTTTGTTAGAACTCTTTCAGCAACAGGAAATAGTTATGAAGTTGAAATGCAATTACAAGTATTAGATGAAAACCCAGGAAAGAAAACGACTCAAACAGAATCAACAAAAATTGGTGAAAACGTATATTATACAATGTACACATCTCAAATATTAGATAAAATAGATACACCGGAGGAAAATGTCGTTTTAGCTTTAAAAGAAGGTGACATTTTTTCTGCAAGTGTAAAAAATACAAATAAAACATTATCACAGCAACTTAAAAACTTTTTCTATTCTGTAACAGGAAATGGTGCATATACAATTGCAGCAGAACATGCTGGTATAGTTACAGCAAATGGTGCTGGAAATTAACAAAAATAAATTAAACATACTAGCTTGTAATATTTATATATTACAGGCTAATTTTATAATACAAAAGGGAAGATTTTTATGAAAATACAGAATTTAGCAGTAATTTTTATTATAATAATGTTACCAATTTCTATGGTATTAACTGCATATGTCCAAAATCAAATACAAACTTTAGAGTTACAAATATCATACGATAAAAAGTTAACAAATGCAACGTATGATTCTCTAAAGGCATTTCAGCTAAATACGGTAAATAGTGGATCATCAGATTTAGCAAATTCAAAAATAAGAGACATAGAAGCATCTGTTAATACCTTTTTTAATTCAATTGCAGAGCAGTTTAACATGGTTGGATATAATAAGGAAATATTACAAGATTATGTGCCAGCATTAGTATATACAATGTATGATGGTTTTTATATTTATACACCATTTACAAATACATTAAGCAAAGAGGATGAAGGAGAGTCATATTATGATGGACAAAAACTTTATGGATTAAAACCATATATTCATTATAGTTGTAGATATGTTGATGGAGATACAGATGTGGTAATAACATATTCTTTAGATAATTGTATTACAGTAGAAGGAAATGTTAAAGGAGAACCAACTTATAAAACAGGATATTTATTAGATAATATTTCTACCGCAGGAAATGTTACATATAGAGGTGTACAAATAAATGAAGAAAATAATTTACAAGAATATCTTATGGCCTATGAGGATAATGATAGTGGTGGATATAATTTGCTTCAAGGAGAATATGTATGTGATAAGGTAAATGGAGTTAAATATTATTATGACCCTGGTAATCCTGATGGAGAATGGTTTTCTATACTTACAAATACTGTTTATAGAAGAAAAAATGAAAATTATGATGTCGTAAATCGTTCTGCTTTAGAATATTATCAGAATGCAAAAGAATTTACAGATTGGGTAAGAGATAAATTAGGTAATATTACAACTGGAGATGCTGTAAATGAAAAAGGAGAAAAAATAGGTGACATATTTGGAGAAGATTTATCAATTTTTGAAAATAAGACTGGTTGGGCTGATTCTGTAGAAGACCCAAATTCATTATTTAATCAACATAGACTAGCAGTAATACGTTATTCAATAGAAAAAAATCTTTCAATAGCAATTGCAAATTATAATGATTATACAGATGTTACAACTAATTTCTTGATGCCAGAATTAAAAGAAGATGAATGGGAAAAAGTCTTAAATAATGTTTCAATAATTAGTTTTATGCAAGGGCTAAGTATTGGAGGAAAAGTATATAATGGTTATTCAATAGTAACTAATACAAAGACAGAAGAAGTTGTAAGTTTAGACTCAATATATCTTACAACAACAAACGATAATCAATATCATAGAGTTACAGATAAAGATTTAATCGGTAATACCAATATTGGAAGAGGATATTTTAATATAGATTTTGAAAGAAAAGCTACTACAGATGGTTCAACAAGTTCTAGATATTACTATCCACATAAAGAGTTTGCTTGCTATTCGTCAATAGTAAATCAAACAGGAACTAATAGTACAGATAATATTTATGAATATGTAGAAGAACAAGGTGGAAATTTAGCAAGAGAGTATTTTACAGCTCTTGGAAGAGAGCGATTTAGTATGTTTAGATCAAATCCTATTACAACAGATTGGTAATATTAAAATAAAAGTATATAAAAATTAAAATTGTAAATACTAATAATAGTAATTTTAAGGAGAATATATATGAAGAGATTTTTCAAAATGCTATTGTTAGTATTTTTTTTGAGTTTTATTTATGTGTATATTTTAGTAATAGAAAAAATTCCAGATAATATAGTTTTATTTGAAGGAGAAAATATTGCTTTTAAAACCTTATTTGGTATAGAAGTAAATGAAAAAGATAATACTACCATAGAAACATTATCAAGTAATGGTTGTAAGGTAAGTGATGAAGTGGGTAGTACTAGTTTAAAAGTAAGTTTGTTTAATACTATTCCTATTAAAGAAGTAAGTGTAGATGTAATACCAAAAACAAAGGTAATACCAGTGCGGAAATATTGCAGGTGTAAAGCTATATACCAATGGTGTTTTAGTTGTAGGTATGTCTGAAATAGAAGGAACTGATAATAAGAAATATAAGCCATATGAGAATAGTGGAATAAAAGAAGGAGATAGAATAATAAAAATAAATGATAAACAGATAGATTCAACAGATGACTTAGTCGAAAGAGTTAACCAGTCAAAAGGAAAAGAAGTAAAAGTAGAATATATACATGAACAGGAAACTAAAGAATGTAGTATTACTCCTGTTAAGATGAATAATGATGAATATAAATTAGGTTTATGGGTAAGAGATAGTGCAGCAGGAGTAGGAACTGTAACATTTTATGAACCATCAACAAGAAGTTTTGGAGCATTAGGTCATGGAATATCAGATATAGATACAGGAGAATTAATAAATATTTCATCAGGAGAATTTGTAAAAACAAGAATATTAAATATAACAAAAGGAGAAAAAGGAACACCAGGAAAAATACAAGGAACAATAGAAAATCAAAAAGATATAGGATTAATTAATAAAAATACTAAATTTGGAATTTATGGTACAGTAAATGATATTACAGGATTAAATATTAACATTAATAATAAAATGGAAGTTGCTACGAGAAATGAAATAAAAACAGGAAAAGCTACAATTCTTTGCAGTTTAGATAATAAGACACCACAAGAATATGAAATAGAAATTGAAAAGATATTTAAAGAAAATAATTATGATAATAAAAGTATGGAAATAAAAGTAACAGATGAAACATTATTGGAAAAAACAGGAGGAATAATTCAAGGAATGTCAGGTTCACCAATAATCCAAGATGGAAAATTTGTTGGAGCGATAACACATGTATTAGTAGATAATCCAAAAGAGGGATATGGAGTATTTGCAGATATAATGATAAAACAATCAAGACAAGTTAATTAGAAATTTTAAAGATGATAAGCAAGTAGTTTTGATATTACTTGCTTATTTATATTTTAAAAAAGAGATGTAAATAATATAAATAAATATATATATAAGGAGATAGGTATATGAGTAAATTAGAAAAAGAAGTAAAGGAATTGAAAGAATTAACAAATGAAATATATTTTGTGATATATTGGAAAAAACAAATAGAGAAGATTTATTAGAAAAAATTTTCAGACAAAAATCTAGTACAGTTAATTAAAAGATTCAAAATAAATCCTAAAAAAAATAAGAAAAATAGCGGAAAAATACAAAAAATTTTAGAAACTGAAATTGAAGTACAATCATTGGAAGAAACAAATAGACTTTAAGAGGAATTAGGTTTTATAAACATAGAGAATTAAAGTTTTAATGATTAATTAAGATGTGTACTAATTTACACATCTTTTTTCTTAGAATAAGAAAACTTTACCATATTTGACAAAGATGATATAATATAAGAACTAATGGAAAAAAGCAGGTGTAAAATATATGTTAGAAAAAGTAAATTCGATAGAAGATTTAAAGAAATTAACTATAGAAGATAAAAAAGTATTAGCCAAAGATTTAAGAGAATTTATATTAAAAATAGTATCAGAAAATGGAGGACATTTAGCTTCAAATTTAGGTGTTGTAGAACTTACAATAGCCCTTCATAGTGTATTTAATGTGCCAGAAGATAAAATAGTATGGGATGTAGGCCATCAAGCTTATGTTCATAAAATACTTACTGGAAGAAAAGATAAAATGAGTACTTTAAGAAAATTAAATGGAATAGCAGGATTTCCAAAAACAAATGAGGAAGAAAGTGATTGTTTTAATACAGGACATAGTAGTACATCAATATCAGTAGCATTAGGAATGGCAAGAGCAAGAGATATAAAAGATGAAAATAATTCTGTAATTGCTGTAATAGGTGATGGAGCATTAACTGGAGGTATGGCACTAGAAGCATTAAATGATGCAGGATATAGCGGAACAAGAATGACAGTAATTCTTAATGATAACGAGATGAGTATATCTAAAAATATTGGCGGAATGAATATGCTTTTAAGCAAGTTAAGAACAAAAAGAACTTATACTAAATCAAGTGTTTCAATAAAAAAAATAATAAATAAAATTCCAGTTGTAGGGAAGCCTTTTGTTAAAGTCGTACAAAGAGTAAAAAGAAGTATAAAACAATTAATAATTCCTAAAATGTTTTTTGAAGATATTGGATTTCGTTATTTAGGTCCTGTTGATGGTCATAATATAGAAGAATTGGAAAGAATGCTTAAAATAACAAAAGAACTAGATGGACCAGTACTTTTACATGTTTTAACTAAAAAAGGAAAAGGATATGAAATAGCAGAAAATAATCCAGATAAATATCATGCAACAAGTCCTTTTGATATAGAAACAGGAGAAGTAAAGAAAAAGAAGAAAAAAGACTATTCAAAAGTATTTGGAGATAAACTTATTGAACTTGCAAAGAATAATAAAAATATTGTTGCAATTACAGCATCAATGAAAGATGGAACAGGTTTAAAAGAGTTTCAAAAAGAATTTCCAGATAGATTTTTTGATATAGGGATAGCTGAACAACATGCAGTAGGATTAGCAGCAGGCATGGCAAAAGAGGGGCTAATACCATTTGTTCCAATATATTCATCATTTTATCAAAGAGCATATGACCAAGTAATACATGATGTAGCAATTCAAAATTTACCAGTTATAATGTTAGTAGATAGAGCAGGAATTGTAGGACAAGACCGGAGAAACTCATCAAGGAGAATTTGATATGGCATTTTTTAGGCTTGTTCCAAATCTTATAATTATGGCTCCAAAAGATTTTAAAGAATTAGAAGATATGATGGAATATGCGGTAAATTTGAAAAAGCCTGTAGTTATTAGATATCCAAGAGGAGGAGAAAGTAAAAATATAACATTTAATAAACATGATGAAATAAAACAAGGAAAAGCAGAGATACTAAAGACAGGAAAAGATGTAAGTATTATAGCAATAGGAAAGACAGTAGCAAGAGCAATAGAAGTTGCAAATAAGTTAAAAGAAAAAGAAATAAATGCAGAAGTTATAAACGCAAGATTCTTAAAGCCATTAGATGAAGAAACAATAACTAAGTCAATTGAAAAAACAAAATTTGTAGTAACTATAGAAGATGGTACAATTATAAACGGACTAGGAACATCTGTTAAAGAATTAATTATAGATAAAGATTTTAAAGATATAAAAATAAAATCATATGCATATCCAGATGAATTTATAAAACATGGGGAAGTAGAAGAGTTAGAAAAATTATATCACCAAGATGCAAAATCAATATATAATGATATAACAAAGCTGTTTTTTAGGACGGGGTCAAAAAACAGCAGTGAGGAAAGGAAGAAAAATGAATAAACAAGACTTATTAAAAGATTATAGAAAACAAGAAGATAAGATTTGTTTATCACAAGTCTTAGATAAAATAGAATTTATGAAGGCAAGAGAAAAAATAGAATATACAGATTTTTTAGATATGTATCAAATATCATTAGTAGAAAATTTTTTAAAGAAAATTAAATTTGAAAACTATAAATTATATGGTGGATATGAAGATGCAGAAAGAAAAATTTTAATAATATATCCTGAAAAATATAATGATAATATGTTAGAAAAAAATTATCCTAAAATATTAAAAGTTGTAAGAGTGACTTTAGGAGAAGAAGAACAAGGAAAATATTCTCATAGAAATTATTTAGGTGGAATAGTTAAATTAGGTTTAAAAAGGGAAAAAGTAGGTGATATATTGGTTGCTGATGTTGGTGCAGATATTATTGCGATGGAAGAGTTTTCTGAAATATTAAAAAAAGAATTACCATCACTTACAAGATTTGAAAATAGTAAAGTAGAGATAATAGACTTAAAAGATTTAAGAAAAAAGGAAATAAGCATAGAAGATGTAAAAATAATTGTACCATCACTTAGATTAGATAATATAGTATCTGATCTAGCTAGAACATCAAGAAGTAAAGCCGTACAAATAATAGCACAAGAAAGAGTTTTTATAAATGGACAAAATGAAACGAAATTATCAAAACAAATAAAATTACATGATATTATTACAATAAGAGGAAAGGGAAGATTTGTAATAAAAGAATTTGACGGAACGACAAGAAGCGGAAGAACAGTAATAGTCGTTGAAAAATATGTGTGAGAAAAATGGGGACGGGGCTTTTTGTCTCATTTTGAAGTGAGATAAAAAATCCAGTCCTTATTGTCTTATTTTAGTTCTACAACTGTAACACCCATTTCTCCTTCACCATATGTGCCTAAACGAAAAGATTTTACATGTGGATTAGTTTTTAAGAATTTATGAACTCCTTTCATTAATTTTCCAGTTCCTTTACCATGAACTATTCTTACAGTTGTTAGTTTGAAAAGTGAAGCATCATCTAAAAATTTATCTACTACAAATATAGCTTCTTCTACATTAAGACCAATAACATTAATCTCAGATTTTATATTTTTTGCTCTTGATAAATTGGAGTACGTAGAAGTGATTTGTTTTTCTATAGTAGAATTATCATTATGTGCTTTCTCTAATTCATCAATTGATACATTAGTTTTAATCATACCAATTTGAACTTGTACTTCATTTGATTTAGAAGGTCTTGAAAGAATGGTTCCATTTTTATTGAAATTTCTTACAAATACAGTCATATTTTTCTTTATATCATTTATATCTAATGAATTTGAAGAAGTTGTTTTTGTGTTATTTTCAATAATATGTATGTAATTTATTTTTTTATTTAATTTATTTCTAAGATTTTCAGCAGAATTTACATTTGAAAGATTATTTAATTCTTTTAATATTTTATTTGATTCTTCTTTTGCATCTAACAAAATATTTCTTGCTTCAATTTTTGCTTTATTTATAATGTCTTTTTCTTGTTTTTGTAATTTTTCATTATCAAAAACAAGTGATTTTTCTAAATTAGATACATTTTCTAACTTTTTATCAATTTCTTCTTTTTCTTTTTCAATTTCTGACTTTTGGTCATAAATATTTTTTAGAAGCTCTTCAAAATTTATTTGATTTTTTGACATCATGGATTTTGCTTTGTCTATAATAGAAATAGGTAATCCTAAGTTTTTACTTATTGAAAAAGCATTACTTTTACCAGGGATTCCTACAAGTAGACGATATGTTGGTTCTAATGTATCTACATTAAATTCGACAGAAGCATTTTCAAAACCTTCTGTACTTAAAGCGTATTGTTTTAATTCTTGATAATGTGTTGTAGCAATTGTGAGTGTTCCTAGATTATGTAAGTATTCCAAGATACTAATTGCAAGATTTGCACCTTCTATAGGGTCTGTTCCTGAACCTAATTCATCTACTAAGACAAGAGAATTTTTGCTTGCATTTTTTACTATTGATACTATATTTAGCATATGAGATGAGAATGTACTTAGAGAGTCTTGTATACTTTGATTATCTCCTATGTCTGCGAAAATTTTATCAAATACATATATACTAGAATTTTCACTAGTAGGAATGTTTAATCCAGAGCAAGCCATTAGGGTAAGTAAGCCTACAGTTTTTAAAGAAACGGTTTTTCCACCAGTGTTTGGACCTGTAATTAAAAGTGTAGAAAAATCATTTCCAAGATTTAAAGAAATGGGAATAACTTTATTTTCATCAATTAAAGGGTGACGTGCATTTTTTAGTTCTATTTGCTTTTCTTTATTTAAGATAGGAGTTATTCCATTAATTTTTTTAGAATATTTAGCTTTTGCAAATATGAAATCAAGTTTTCCAATTAGTTCTGCATCTTGTTTTAGTTCTTCTGTATAAGGCTCAAATAAAAATGAAAGTTTTTGTAAAATTCTTTCTATTTCTAGCTCTTCATCTAATTTTAATTTATTTATATCGTTGTTCATCTCAAAAATAGAGATAGGTTCAATAAACAAAGTAGATCCAGCATTTGATATATCGTGCACAAATCCTTTTACTTGTGATTTATATTCTTCTTTAACAGGTATAACAAATCGATCATTTCTAATTGTTATGATATTATCTTGTAAGTATTTTGAGAATTTTCCGTGTATTATATCATTTAGTTTGTTTCTAATATCTTGTTCTAGATTTTTTTGCTTTTTTCTGATAGCTTTTAGGATTATTGATGCATTATCTTGAACTAATCCATCATCTGAAATACAATTATTTATTTTTGATATTATGTTTTTATTTGTATATAATGAATTAAACAAATCAAATAGAATTGGATAATTAGAGCTATCTATATAGTCTTTATCAAAATAATTTTTTAATTCAAAAGCCATTTCAAAGATTTTGTTTAAATTTAAAATAGCAGGTATTGAAAGAGAAATACCATTTTTAAGATTCTTAATACTCAAATCTATATTTTGAAATTCATAAAAAATTGGTAAAGAATTTCTATACATTAAACTAACAGCTTCTTTAGTTTCATTTAAATTTTTTTGGACTTCATTATAATTATTATTTGGAAGTAAATGTTTTGCAATTTCTTTTCCTTTTGTAGTTACACAAAAATTAAATAAAATTTCTAATATTTTATCAAATTCTAATTTCTTTAAATTAATATCCATTTTTAAATCTCCTAATATGTTAATTATACTAGGAAATCAAGGTTTAGTCAAATTTGATTTTATGTCAACATTGTGATATAATATAGATATGCAATTAGCAATGTTTTTTGGTCAATACATTGAAAGGAGAAATAAATGACTAAGACAGCTGGAACGTGGATACTAAAGGATGCAGAGAGGAAAGGTGTTTTCTGCTTTGTAAATCAGATCGGTAGGATAGATGCAGAAGAAGATACAAATATAGAACCTGAAAAAGGAGTTTTGAACATAACTATTTTTTCTGCAACACCCACAGAGGAAGCAAAGAGTAAAGAAGATCTGGTAAAGAACATAATCCAAGTTTTGATTGGATGCTTTTCTAAAGATGGAGAAGAAACAGTAGCATGGTGGAATGGAGTATCCCAGATTAAGGCTAAAATTCATATAGGAGGTCTTTTCTCAGAAGACTTTTTTACATCCTATAACGTTCCGATTGTTGTGTTAAGAGATGCTCATGTCCCAGAAGATATTTTTAATTCTTGGTATTCTAGGTATAATAATGCCAAAGTTTTGTATAAAATCATTTCCGATAATGAATGGGGGTTTTTGAGCATGGAATAGCTCAATAAAAAGATTGACCAACAAAAGTTTTGACAATTGTTCAAAAAATGAAAAAGACCTTTAAAAAAGGTCTTTTTCATTTTTGATTAGAATAAAAATTTTATAGAAATTAATTAAAAATAAATTGCAAAAGATTTAAAAATGTGATATAAAATAGGTAATTAAATAGAGAAGAGGTGAATTCATGATAAAGGCTTATGCAAAATCTGATGTAGGTAGAGTAAGGGAAATAAATGAAGACTCTTTTTATATATCTGATTCGCTAGATGAAGTGCAAATATACATGTTGGCTGATGGAATGGGGGGATATAAAGGTGGAGAAATTGCAAGTAAGCTTGCAATACAATCTGCTAAAAATTATATAGAAAATAATTTTAAACTAATAGAAAAAGATAAAGATAGCATAATTCAATTGGTTGGTAGCAGTGTTGAATATGCAAATATGATAGTATATGAAAAATCAAAAGAAAATAAAGAATTAGAAGGAATGGGTACTACTTTAGATATTTGTTTAATATATAATAATAGAGTGTTTATTGGACATGTTGGAGATAGTAGAGTATATCGAATTAGAAAAGAATTTATGAGAAAATTAACCCAAGATCACAGTTATGTCCAAAAATTAGTAAAAGATGGAACTATTACTAAAGAAGAAGCTGTGCATCATCCACAAAAGAATATGTTAATGAAAGCACTAGGTTGTAATGCTTTTGTAGAACCAGATGTTATGGTAAAAGGTTTCTTAAAAGATGATATATTAATTATGAATTCAGACGGATTAACAAATTTAGTTTCACAAAATGATATGTTTAGGGAAGTAAAGAAGGATATAGAACAAGCACCAAAAGAATTAGTAAAGCTAGCTAATGAAAAAGGTGGATATGATAATATAACTGTAATTGTAATAAAAAACATATGACGTTCTACAAATTAAACATTATTTAAGGAGAGATAAATATGAATATAGAAGGTAAGCTATTAGGAAGTCGATATGAAATTATCGAAAAAATTGGAAATGGTGGAATGGCTACTGTATATAAAGCAACTGATAAAGTATTAAAAAGGAATGTTGCTGTAAAAATTTTAAGAGATGAATTTACAACAGATGAAGAGTTTATAAAAAGGTTTGATGTAGAAGCACAATCTGCAGCAAGACTTACACATCCTAATATTGTATCTATTTATGACGTAGGTGTTGAGGATA
Organism: uncultured Clostridia bacterium; assembly: GCA_944386415.1. GTDB lineage: Bacteria > Bacillota > Clostridia > TANB77 > CAG-508 > CAG-269. The sequence continues at coordinate 54,845 of CALXAY010000006.1, forward strand.
ATTTACATTATATTGTAATGGAATTAATACAAGGAAAAACATTAAAAGAAATAATACTAAAGGAAAAAGGACCACTTCCTTGGAAATGGTCAGTAAATGTAGCTATACAAATAGCTTCAGCATTAGAAACGGCTCATAGAAATAATATTATACATAGAGATATAAAACCTCATAATATTATAATAACAGAAGATGGAATTGCAAAAGTAACAGACTTTGGTATAGCAAAAGCAGTTTCAAATTCGACAATTACAGCATTTGGAACAACAATAGGATCAGTACATTATTTCTCACCAGAGCATGCAAGAGGAGGTTTTACTGATGCAAAATCTGATTTATATTCTTTAGGTGTTGTTTTATACGAAATGGTAACTGGACAACTTCCATTTGATGCTGATACTCCAGTATCTGTAGCATTAAAACATATGCAAGAAAAGCCTGAAGAACCGATAGAAGTAAATCCTAATGTACCAGTAGCAGTAAATAAGATAATTATGAAAGCATTGCAAAAGGATACAACTTTAAGATATCAAACAGCGACAGAAATGTTAGACGATTTAAGAAAATCATTAAAAAATCCTGATGGAGATTTTGTAGATGATTCAGAATATGATCCAACTGCGAAAACTCAAGTATTACATACAGAGATGTATAATAATTTGAGAGGAAGTAACAATGATAACGAAAAAGATGGTAAAAAAGACGGCAAAGTTAAAGCTTTTATAAAAAAACATAAGAAATTAAGTGTATTTATAGGTTTGATTTTATTATTTGCATTAAGCTTAGGAGGAACGATACTTGCTTTAAATATAACAAATCCTCCAGAAGTTGATATACCAAAGGTAGTTGGATTGTCAAAAGAAGAAGCTCAACAAGAAGTAGAAAATGCAAAATTAGTGTTTGAAGTTTCAAGTGAAGAATACAATAAAGATGTGCCAGAAGGATATGTAATTTCACAGAAAGCAGAATCAGATCTTGGAGATTTTACAACAACACCAGGGGATAGAAAAGTAAAACAAGGAAGTAAGATTTTAGTTATAATAAGTAAAGGACAAGAAAAAACAACAGTACCCAATGTAGAAGGTAAAGAAAGAGACGAAGCATTAAAAATGCTTGAAGATGCAAAACTAGAAGCTGAAATAATAGAAGAAACAAGTAAAACTGTAGAAGAAGGATATGTAATTAGTCAAGAAACAGAGCCTGATTCAGAAGCTTTTGCAGGAGATACTGTTAAAATCCATGTAAGTACAGGAACAGGGATAAGAGAAGTAACTGTAATTAGTGTAATTGGTCAAGATGAAGCTACAGCTAAATCTAATTTAGAAAGTTTAGGATTAAAAGTTAATGTAACATATCAAGAAGCAACATCTAATAATGGAAAAGTTACAGCACAAAGTATAGATGCAAATAAAGTTGTAGATGAAGGAACTACAATAACAATTACAGTAAATCAAGTAGCCGAGACAAAGACAATAAAAGTTAGTATAGACGTAAAGAAAATTACGGGAGGATATACAGCTTCAGAAGATGAAGAAAACACAGAAAGCAAGACTGTAAATATTACAGTAAATAATGAAAGAAGAACAGGAATAGATAAAAATAATTCAAACTATTCTGATGTAACACTTTCAGGAAAAGAAGGAGAGACAGTAACAATAACAGTAACAATAACAGATCCAAACGAAGGAGAGATATATAGATCATCAAAAGACGTGGTATATGGAGATCAAGATACTGTAACATTTAATTAATAGATAAAAAAGTTCAATTAGTGTTTGCTAATTGAGCTTTTTTAATATATAATAAAAAAAAAGATGTGTCCCTAATTGGACAAAATGTCCAAAAGGAAACGTCCCCAATTGGACATGGAGGTGTTTATGAAAGGTATTATTGTAGAGAATATTTCAAATTTATATAGAGTAAAGATAATAGAAAAAAGTAGTGAAAGTGAAGCTAATGGGAAGATTTATGAAGCTAATGCAAGAGGAAAATTTAAAAAAGATGATATAACACCTGTTGTTGGAGATTTTGTCGAGTGTGAAGTTGTTAAAGAGGATAAAGAAAAAGATAGAGTAAGTATAGATAAAATATTAGATAGAAAAGTTTATATAAAAAGACCAAAACTTGCAAATATAAGTCAAATAGTTTTAGTAATATCTAGTAAACATCCAAAACCAGATTTACTTATGCTTGATAAACAATTAGCATTTGCAGAAGTTTTAGAAATAGAAGCATTAATTGTATTAAATAAAATAGATCTAGATAAAGATAAAAGTTTTAAAGAAATAAAAAGAGTTTATGAAAAAGTAGGATATAAAGTAATAGAGACTGAAGCAAAAGTAGGAAAAGGAATAGATAAATTAAGAAAAGAACTTTATGGTAATACAAATGCTTTTTCAGGAAATTCGGGAGTTGGAAAATCTACTTTAATTAATGCAATATTTGGAAAAGATATGACACAAGAAGGAGAAATAAGTAAAAAAAGTAGAAGAGGGAAAAATAAAACTACATCTACTAAACTATATGAAATAGATGAAGGAACGTATATTGCAGATACACCAGGATTTTCAACATTTGATATTTCAGAAATAGAAAGCAAAAATTTAGCATCTTATTTTAAAGAGTTTAGAGATTATATTACAGATTGTGAATTTGTTGGTTGTACTCATATAAAGGAAGAAAATTGCGGAATAAAAAATGCTATAAAGGAAGGAAGAATAAAGCAGGAAAGATATGATAGATTTTGCAAAATTTATCAAGAATTAAAAGAAAAGGAGGAAAGGAAAAAATGGTAGAAATATCAACTTCAATACTTTCTGTAAAAAAAGGGGAAGAAAATAAAGCAATTTTTGCATTAGAAAAGGCCAAAACAGATTATTTTCATATAGATATAATGGATGGAAAATTTGTTGAGAAAAATACTTATGACAAAATGTTTGGAATCAGCTCTTATATAAGAAGAATATCTAATTTACCGTTAGATGTACATTTAATGGTTGATAATGTGAAAGAAGCGATAAATGATTTTTTAGCTGTAGAACCTAATATAATAACATTTCATTTAGAATCATGTAAAGAAAAAAATGAAATATATGATTTAATTAAATATATAAAAGAAAATAATTGTAGAGTTGGTATAGCAATAAAACCATGTACCAAAATAGAAGATGTATATGAATTTTTACCTTTTATTCATATGTGTTTAGTTATGACAGTTGAACCAGGAAAAGGAGGTCAAACTTTAATACCAGAAACAATAGAAAAGATAAAGACACTAAAGGTATATATAGAAGAGAATAATTTAGAAATAGATATAGAAGCAGATGGTGGAATAAATTTAGCAACTGTAGAAAATGTTAAAGATGCAGGAGCAAATATATTAGTTTCTGGAACTGCAATCTTAATGGCAAAAGATTACAAAGTAATTATAGATGAATTGAAAAAAGAATAAAAATAAAAAGAATGCTTAAAGTTTAAAATTTAGCATTCTTTTTTTCTTGTTTCTTTTATTTATTTTTTTCTGTCTTATTTTCATCATTGATTTCATTATTTTTAGATTTACTTTTTGAATTAGTTAAATCTTTTTTATATAATAAAATACTATTTACTAAAATTCCAATACCAAGTAAAGAAAGAATTATACTTAAAATCTTACCAACAAAAGGTATTAAAGCAATTAGCCATATAATAATAGCTGTTATAATTAGAACACCTAATTTGCCAATTGTTTTTTCTATTTTAAATTTTTTACAAACTAAATTATTAAAACTAATTACAAAAATAGAAGAACCAATTGCACAAATTGTTAATAATGTAATTAAGCCAATAGCTCCAATTGTTGATGTTATTTCAAGTAATAATAAAATTGAAAAGATTATGATTAAAACTATAGGAGCTAAAATACCTAAACCAATAGTTGATGGCATTTTTTTAGAAATTATATAGTCAGTACGAGTTAAGAATTTTGGTGCTAGCCATAAGCATAGAAGCCAAATAACAAGAACTGTTACTAAAAATTTTCCAAGTGAAAGTATATAAGTTTGAATAGAAATTGCTGAACTTGATTCTTGAGTAAAATTAATATCACCTGTAACTATTCCATCTTGAATTGTAATTTCTTGTCCAGAAGTGTAATTTAAATTACCATGTATTGAACCTTGAGAAGTAACAGTATTTCCTTGTTCATCAGTTGAATCAGATGAAATACTTATGCTATTCATGTTTAAAAAAGCATTTCTTCCTATAGTTCCAGTAAGAGTAAAATTATTTGTTATAGCTCGTACATCACGATAGATATATCCATCAATATTTATACTATTTGATGAATATGAAAATACATCATATACAGAGCCATTTATAGTTATATTTTGTGATATAGAAAATAGATTACTGAAAATGTAACCATCTTTATCAATTAAAATATTGTTTGCAATGATAAATGCATCGCCACCTATTGGAGCATTTATATTAACAGTATTTGCCATAACAAATAAGTTACCATCTATTGTATAATCAATAGTTATTTCATCACCTTTTAAGTATACGTCGCTTTGTTTATAATTTTCTTCATTAACTACATTTTGGCTGACAAGATCTTCTGCTCCTTGTATTATTTCTTCTTGCGTTGTTACGTGGCCATCAGCTTCGTTATCTTCTGCTCTTACAATAGGTGCCATTAAACTAAAGATAATTACCATAAGTAGAGCAATTATCTTAAATTTGTTTTTCAACATAAAAAATCCCTCCTAAATATATAATATGATAAAAATATACAACTTTATTATAAGTTTGTCAATGACAAATAATGCTTGCAAAATTTGTTTATAGGACAAGATTCACATCTTGGATGCCTTGCAATGCAAGTATTTCTACCATGCCAAACAAGAAGATGATTGATATCTTTTAAAGTATCTTTTGGAAAAAAATTTACTAAATCTTGTTCAATTTTTTCGGGTTCTTTTTTATTAGATAAACCAGTAAGATTTGATATTCTTTTTGCATGAGTATCAACAGCAATACCTTGTGCGATACCAAATACTTCAAGCATAATAACATTTGCTGTTTTTCTTCCAACACCTGCTAAAGATGTTAATTCTTCCATACTATGAGGAACTTCACCGTTAAATTTATCTAAAATTTGTTTACTACATAGCTTTATATTTTTTGCTTTGTTTTTATAAAATCCACAAGGATATATAATTCGTTCTAATTCAGAGGTAGGAATATTTGCAAAGTCAGAAGGGGTTTTACATTTCTTGAAAAGTTCGGGAGTAGTTTTATTAACTCTTTCATCTGTACATTGAGCAGATAAAATAACAGCAACTACAGCTTGAATAGGTGTTTCAAAATCCAAACTACAAGTAGCATCAGGATATGCTTTTTTTAATAAATCAACAATCTTTCTTGAATCATCTTTTTTCATTATTATCACCTCGTAACTGTTTTTTAGGACGGAGGAAAAAAACAGCATTAAATTTTTTATATTTTACAAGAAAAAATAAGATTCGTCAAATAAAGGAAGGAAAACCAAATTAGTAACAAATAAAAGAAAATATTCATAAGATATACAAAAAGAATAGGGAGGGATTAAACATGGGATGTTTCTTGAAAAAAACTTTAGCTGTATGCTTAATAGGATTAGGATTAGGAATATTACTTGTTTTATTGCTTCCTTTAAGTGGATGGTTGTTTATAATTGCTCTAACTGTGGTTTGTGTTGGTTTAATGTGGCTTGCTTGTTAAAAGAAGAGATAGGAGGGATACATATGACTATTGTAGTAAAAAAAGTGCCTAAATTCTTAAGAGGTTTTGTGAAATTTATATTTAGAATAAAATAAAAAAGTAAAAAGAGCTTTAAGCTCTTTTTACTTTTCCATTTTTTAAACATTTAGCACATACATGAATTCTTTTAACTTCACCATTTATTTCAGCTTTAACAGTTCTTAAGTTTGGTTTCCAAGTACGTGGTGATCTTTTACTTATATGAGAACGAGTAATGCTAAGTTGTTTTCCGTGACTAGGTTGTTTATCACAAATTTCACATCTTGCCATTGTCAATTGCACCTCCTAAAATTTCATAAATAAATTGACTGTATATAAGTTTATCATAAACAAAGAAAAAAAACAAGTATTTTTTGAAAAATATCAAAAATTCCTTGCAAATTAGGAAAAATGTGGTATAATAATTAAGCTATATGAAAAAAAGAAAGGGTTGAAAGATATGAAATGTAAATTAGAAAAGACAGAAAACGCAAATGAAGTAAAATTTGAAATAACAGTAGAAGCTGAAAAATTTGATGAAGCTATAAAGAAAGTATATTTTAAAAGTGCTAAATATTTTAACATACCAGGATTTAGAAAAGGTAAAGCACCAATGCAAATAGTAGAAAAATATTATGGAAAAGAAATTTTTTATGAGGATGCTTTTAATGAAGTAGCTGAGGACGCTTTAGAAGAAGCAGTTAGCGAAAATAAAGTAGATGTTGTTTCTAGACCAGAAGTAGATATTAAACAAATTGAAAAAGGAAAAGATTTAATATTTACAGTAGTTATGCAAACAAAACCAGAAGCTGAACTTGGAAAATATAAAGGTATAGAAATTCCAAAAATTGAGTATAATGTATCAGATGAAGATATAAATCACGAATTGGAACATATGCAAGAACACAATAGTAGATTAATATCTATTGATGATAGAGCTGTAAAAAAAGGTGATATTGCAACTATAGATTTTGAAGGATTTGTAGATGGAAAATCTTTTGAAGGTGGAAAAGCTGAAAACTACGACATAGAATTAGGAAGTAATACATTTATTCCAGGGTTTGAAGATCAAATAGTTGGAATGAAAATAGATGAAGAAAAAGATGTAAATGTTAAATTCCCAGATGAATATTTCTCAAAAGAATTAGCTGGAAAAGATGCAACATTTAAAGTAAAATTATATGAAATTAAGAAAAAAGAATTACCAAAATTAGATGATGAGTTTGCAAAAGATGTAAGCGAATTTGATACATTAGACGAACTAAAAGAAGATTTAAGAAAAAAATTAGAAAAACAAAATGCAGATAAAGAAAAGTATGAAACAGAGGAAGCTGTAGTTAAAGCTCTTTGTGAAAATACAAAAGTAGATATACCTTCAGGAATGGTAGAGACAGAAGTTGATAGAATGTTAAATGATTTTAAAGGGCGTTTATCATATCAAGGATTAAAAATAGAACAATACCTAAAAATGTTAGGTAAAACTGAAGATGAAATGAGAAAAGAATACGAACCTCAAGCAATTGAAGGAATTAAATCAAGATTGGCAATAGAAGCAGTTATAAAAGCAGAGAAAATAGAAGCAACAGATAAAGAAGTAGAGGAAAAAATGCAAGAAATGGCTAAAAATTACGGTAAAGAAAATGATGAATCTTTCTTAAAAAATGAAAATGTAAGAAATTATATAAAAGAAGGAATAGAGTCAGAAAAAGCAATTGATGTCTTAATAAAAAATGCAAAAATGAAGAAATAATAAAAATGCTGGGGGATAAAATTAATTATTGGTAAAATTTTAACCCTGGCTTTTTTGTAATTAATCACATTTTGTAATATATAATACATAAAGTCTAAAGGAAGATGTGTCCCTAATTGGACAAAATGTCCAAGAGGAAACGTCCCCAGTTGGACATTTAAAGGAGGAAAGAAAAATGTTAGAAAAGAATAGTTTAGTACCTTATGTAATTGAACAAACTAGTAAGGGAGAAAGATCATATGATATTTTTTCAAGATTATTGAAAGATAGAATTATATTTTTAGGAGAGGATGTTAATCCAACAACTTCAAGTTTAGTAATAGCACAATTATTATTTTTAGAGTCAGAAGACCCAGAAAAAGAGATTAGTTTATATATTAATTCACCAGGTGGATCTATTACAGATGGAATGGGAATTATAGATACAATGAATTATATAACATGTCCAGTATCAACAATTTGTATTGGTATGGCAGCCAGTATGGGTGCAGCTCTTTTGGCAGCTGGAGAAAGAGGAAAGAGATTTGCAACACCTAATGCAGAAATATTAATTCATCAACCATTAATCGGTGGTGGAGGACTTTCAGGTCAAGCAACAGAAATAAAAATACATGCAGATCATTTAGTAAAAACAAGAGAAAAATTAACTAAATTTTTAAGTGAAAGAACAGGTCAAACTGTTGAACAAATAGAAAAAGATACAGAAAGAGATAATTATATGACAGCAGAAGAAGCTTTAAAATATGGATTAATAGATGGAATTATGGACAAAAGAAAATAATAAATATAAATAAAAAAGGAGAGACTTATGGCAAACGATAAACCAAGAAGTGTAAGATGTTCTTTTTGTGGTAAAGCACAAGAAAATGTTAGAAAAATAGTAGCAGGTCCTGGAGTATATATTTGTGATGAATGCGTTGAACTATGTAATAGTATTATAGAAGCAGAATTATATGAGGATGAAAAAGCAGGATACACATTAAACGAACTAAATAATTTACCAACTCCACAAGAAATAAAAAATATATTGGATGATTATGTAATAGGACAAGATGAAGCTAAAAGAACTTTATCTGTTGCAGTTTATAATCACTATAAAAGAATTGCACACGAAGAATCAAATAAAAAAGAGGACGACATAGAAATTCAAAAAAGTAATATTTTATTACTTGGACCAACAGGCTGTGGAAAAACTTTACTTGCAAGAACTTTAGCAAAAATATTAAAAGTTCCATTTACAATTGCCGATGCAACAACTCTAACAGAAGCAGGATATGTAGGAGAAGATGTTGAAAATATTCTTCTAAAATTAATTCAAGCAGCTGATGGAGATATTGAGAAAGCGGAAAAAGGAATTATTTATATTGATGAAATAGATAAAATTGCAAGAAAATCAGAAAATGTTTCTATAACAAGAGATGTAAGTGGTGAAGGTGTACAACAAGCCTTACTAAAAATTATAGAAGGAACAGTAGCATCTGTACCACCACAAGGAGGAAGAAAACATCCAAACCAAGAGTTAATACAAATAAATACAGAAAATATCTTAATTATATGTGGAGGGGCATTTGAAGGCTTAGAGAATATAATTAAAGAAAGAACTGGTGAAAAAGAAATAGGTTTTGGTAAAAGAATGCAAACTAAGAAAGACGAAGATAAATATGAAGTGTTTAAAGAACTATTACCACAAGATTTATTAAAGTTTGGATTAATACCAGAATTTATAGGGAGATTACCAATTGTTGCGACTTTAAGAGATTTAGATAAAGAAACTTTAGTTAAGATATTACAAGAACCTAAAAATTCTTTAGTAAAACAATATCAAAAGTTATTTGAAATAGATGGTGTAGAACTTGTATTTGAAAGAGAAGCATTAGAAGCGATTGTTGATAAAGCAATTGAAAGAAAAACAGGAGCGAGAGGTCTTCGTTCTATTATAGAAGAAATTATGAGAGATATTATGTTTGATATACCTTCTAATCCAAATATAGAAAAATGTATTATTACTAAAGATACTGTTCTTAGAACAGCAGGACCTAAAATAATAGAAGGTAAGAGAGATGATATTAAAAAGCCAATAATAAAAAAGAAAAGACAAACACCACAAGGGAATGAAAAAGAAACTGCATAAATAATAATGAAGAAGGATTCTAAATAGGAACCCTTCTTTTTTATTTATCATATGCTAGATTGGGTGATATTATGAAGTATCTAGAATATGATAGAAAAGCTGCAATTGAATATGCTAAAAAGTGGGCTTATTCAAGAAATAAGAAATATTATAATTTTGATAGTGTAGGTGGAGATTGTACAAATTTTATATCTCAATGTTTGTATGCAGGTTCAAGAGTTATGAACTATAAAAAAGATTTAGGATGGTATTATATAAATGCTAATAATAAATCTCCATCTTGGACAGGAGTAGAGTTTTTATATAATTTCTTAGTGAATAATAAAGAAGTAGGACCTTTTGGTAAAGAAGTCAAGCAAGAGAAAATACAACTTGGAGATATTGCTCAGCTTTCTTTTGATGGAATAAAGTATGTTCATAGTTTAATAATAACAACAATTAAAAATTTGTATGATTTATCAGAAATAAAGATAGCATCACATACATTTGATAGCTATGATAAACCAATATCAGATTATGATTTTAAAAAGATTAGGTTTATACATATTGAAGGTGTAAGAAAATGATAAAAAATGAAATAATATATTTACAATTTTATTATTTATGTGTAAAATATATTTAGTTAATAAGCTATAAAATATGAATAATAACAAAAGAGAAGGGACGAGAAAATGGAAAAAGCAAAACTTGTAAGCCTTGAGGCTGTACACACACACACACAAGAAGGTTATTAATAAATAAAAAAATAAGAAAAATGATAAAGAAGATAGTGATAAAACCTAAGAAATAGGTTTTGTTGCTGTCTTTTTTGCGCTTTAAAATAGTTATTAAATTTAAAAAATATATAAATAAACAAGGAGGAAAAGAAAAATGAAAAGAAACAAAAGAATATTAAAAAGAAAGGAAAAAGGAATAACATTAATTGCACTTGTAATTACAATTATTGTACTTCTTATACTTGCAGGAGTGTCAATAGCAATGCTAACAGGAGAAAATGGAATATTAACTCAAGCTAAAAGAGCAAAAGAGGAAACAGAACGAGCACAGGAAGAGGAAGAAAATATACTAAATAGTTATGAAGATTATTTAAGCCAGGCTACTAATGGTGGATATGTAGAAAGTAAAGGAGTAAATGCGCCAGTATTAAAAGATGGAATGGAACTTGTAACTTATAATGAAGAAACGAAGAATTGGGAAACAAATAATTCTAGTTCGGCTTATGATTATATAGCAGGAGAAGGAACAGAAGATAATAATTTAAGTCGTTGGGCAAATGCAAAATTAACAATAGATGGAGTAGATAGTTATTTTGTCTGGATACCAAGATATGCATATAAAATAACATATAATAATCCAGATAATATAAGCGAAGGTGGAACAATAGATGTAAAGTTTTTAATAGGAACAACAGACCAATATTATGATGAAAATGGAAAGTTACAAACAGCAAAAAGAGCAACAACAGGACATGAGGATACAACAAGTGATTATTATGTGCATCCAGCTTTTACAAATAATGTAGATTTAGGTGGTTGGAGAAATGAACTAACAGGAATATGGGTTGGAAAATATGAAAGTAGTTTAGTAGATAAATCAGACAATAGTAATATTGTTACAAATGATGATACAACGGGAAATATATTATTATCAGAAAACACAGATAAAGCAATAGCAGTACAGCCTGATATGAGTTCTTGGAGATATTGTACAATAGGTAACTTTTATACAAATGCGATAAGTTATGCAGAAAACTTAAATTCTCATATGTTAAAAAATAGTGAATGGGGAGCAGTAGCATATTTAACACACAGCCAGTATGGAAGAAATGGACATGAAATAGATATAAATGATAATAGTAGTTTTATAACAGCTGATGAGGGAATTGAAGCAAGCAAAACACAAAGTAGCACAGGAAATATATATGGGATATATGATTTATCCGGAGGAGGATATGAGAAAGTTTGTGCTTATATTTACGTAGACTCTCCTAATAGTTTTTATAATTCAAGTATAATAAATGGTGAGGCTTTTGTTGATGAACATGGAAAAAGCACAGAATTTGCAACTGCATATCCTGAAGAAACTATAACATCAGGATATTTAGGAGATGCAACAATAGAAACGAAAGCATGGAATAAAGATAGCAATCAGTTTGTGACTCCAAAAGATGTTAATGTGTTTTTTGGAAGAGGTGGAAATTATAATGATGATGATGTCGCAGGAATTTTTATGTATTGTGGAAATGGAGGAAAAACTGTAAACTACAATACATTCCGTATATGTTTAACAATATAAATAAATTAGAAAATAGTAAGTTCATCTTGCTATTTTTTCTTTTTCTTAATTAAAAATTAATAATTCCTCTATTTTTTATTAATAAAATCTGTGGTATACTATTAGTGTAGGAAATGAAAGGTTTTAGGAGGTTTATATGTATAACATATTAGTAGTAGATGATGATAAAGAAATAGTAGGAGCAATAGAGATTTATTTAAAGAAAGAAGGATATAATATCTTAAAAGCTTATAATGGAGAAGAAGCTTTAGATATAGTTAATAATAATGAAATACATCTAATAATACTAGATATAATGATGCCAAAAAAAGATGGGTTAGAAACATTAGAAGAAATAAGAAAATCTAAAACAATACCAGTAATATTATTATCAGCAAAATCAGAAGATTATGATAAAATAGGTGGCCTAAATTCAGGTGCAGATGATTATATAACAAAACCATTTAATCCATTAGAATTAATAGCAAGAGTAAATTCGTCTTTAAGAAGATATGTAAGCTTTGGGGCTTTGGAAAAAGAAGAAAATGGAAATATATATAAAACAGGAGAATTAGTTGTTGATGATGATACTAAAAAAGTAACAGTTGATGGAAAAGAAGTAAAATTAACAGCAACAGAGTTTAACATATTAAAATTTTTACTTGCAAATAAAGGTAAGGTATATTCAATACCGGAAATATATGAAAATGTATGGAAAGAAGAAGGATTTGGAGCAGAAAATATAATAGCAGTACACATACGTCATATAAGAGAAAAAATAGAAATAAATCCAAAAGAACCAAGATATTTAAAAGTAATTTGGGGAGTTGGATA
>CALXAY010000007.1 GCA_944386415.1 uncultured Clostridia bacterium
TACTAATTTCTTTTTATTATCTAATTCTATAATTTCACTATCCAAATCATTTTTAGTTATTACAAATAATCTATCATTTTTATCCGTTTTTGTAAATATTTGGTTATCTTTTTCTATATTTGTTTTTTCTCTATATTTTACTTCAATATACATATTTTCTTTTACTGAATTTGTAACTACATCTATTTCTTTTCCTTTTTTATCTCTAAAAAAACCAATGTTTCCTGTTATTTTTTCCATATAAGTATGAATATGTCTATATACTTCTGTTTCTACAACATATCCTAATTCTGTGCTACTTAAAGAATAATTTTGTTTCATTAAAACTGCGTTTCGTATTGCACTATCTACTATATATATTTTTTAGGGTTTGACTTTAATATTTTAACTCAACCTTCATTTAATGGACTACTTATATATATCAAATTTGTTTTTTCTAAAAGCCCTATATAATCTTGTACTGTTGGTACTGATACTTCTTCTAATGTTCTTGCTATTTTATTATAGCTTATAATATTTCCTGACTCATAACATAAGTATGTGAATATATTTTCTAAAGTACTTATATTTCTTACTTTAAACATTTCTGGTATATCATTTTTTATGGCTTTTTCTACTAAATCTTCTCTTAAGATTTTTTGCATAGCAACATCATCTGTAATTTTTACTGCTTCTGGAAAACCTCCAATAAACAAATATCTATTAAAATCTTCTTTTATAGGTTCTAATATATTTACTAAATTTTTTAATTCTTCTGTACTCATTTTTTCTAAATTTGTTATTTTTAAATCTTTTGGTATTTGTTTTTTTATATTTCCAATCACAGATTTATAATTTGTAAATATTGATGTTATTTCTTCTGTATCTTTTGCTTTTAATAATTCTTTTCTTACATCATTTGGTAAGTCTTTTATTATATTTAATATATCTTCTCCTGTAATCTCATTTTCTTCATATAAAAGCTCACAATATTCATAAAAAGATAAAGTTGGAACTGTTAGATTTATCCACCTTCCAACACCACTTTCTATACTTCCTTTTTCTAACTTTGTACTTGCACTTCCAGTGGCTAATATATTCCAATTTTTATTTGAATCATAAAATACTTTAAGCCAAGCATCCCAATTATTCGAGCTTTGTATTTCATCTAAAAATAAATATATTTCTCCTTTTGGTAAAACATAATTTATATAAATTTCTATTAATTTATTTATTTCATATGTTTTAAGAATTGGGTTATCTAAAGATATATATAATATATTTTTCTCATTAACACCTTTTTTTAATAATTCATTTATTATTTGATACATAATTGTGGTTTTACCAACACGCCTTGTTCCTGATAATAATACAAACCTTCTAATATCACTATTTAAAAAAGCTTCTTTTGTGTCATAAAAAGCCTTTCTTTTCATATTCTTCAGATTTTCTTTTTTAACTGTCTTTGTTTTCCACCAATAATTATATTCGCTAAAAACTCTTATTATTTCTTCTTCTGATATAATCGCCATATCATCGCCTACTTTTAAAAATATAGTTTACAATTTATATATAATATTATAAACTATATTTTATAAAAAGTCATTTTTTTATAAAATGCACTTTTATAATTTCGTTGCAAATATTCCTATTATAAATCCTAGCATATTACCAACCGCTGTCATTCTTCCATGATATAAACTATTTGATTCTGGAATTAATTCTCCGAGATACTATATATAACATTGCTCCTGCTGCAAAACTTAAACATATAGAAATTACTTGTTCTGAAATAGAACCTATAATTGCTCCAAAAAATGCTCCTATACCTGTTGTTACTCCTGACAAAATTACATAGAAAATTACTTTACTAGGTTTCATACCACCATTTTTCATAGGAATAGCCATAGAAATTCCTTCTGGTATATCGTGAAAACAAATAGCAATTGCAAGACTTAAACCCAGTTTTAATGAAGACTCAAACCCTGAACCTATTGCTAATCCTTCAGGAAAATTATGTATCGCTAAACCTATTGATACTATCATGCCTGTTCTTAATAATTTACTTTCTTTATTATTTGTATGCATTTTAGAACTAAATTTTTTATCCACTAACAAATCACAAAAAATCATAGCAATTATCCCAAGTAGAATCCCTAAAATTGCTTCAAAGATATTACTTATTTCTAAACTTTCTGGTATCAAATCAAAACATATTACAGCCATCATAAACCCTGATGCTAATGCTAATATAAAACTTAAAAACTTATTTGATTTTTTCTTTAAAACAACTCCTAAAATTCCACCTAATGTTGTTCCAAATGTCCCAAAAAACAAACCTAAAAGTGTAGTTTTTAATATTTCCATTAAAAAACCCCTTACAATATCTTTATTTAAATTTATTGTAAGAAGTCTATTTTTATTCTTATTATTTAATTAAAAAAGCTGCATATAATGGTATTGATTTTATTTTATTATTATATCCAAAATTTTTCGTAGATAATCTAATTGAATATTTAGGGTTATATTTTTCAACATAAACATTTAAACTTTTTGATTTCGTATTATCATTTGCTTTTACTTCTACTGGTATTATTCCATCTTCATTATATAATAGAAAGTTAATTTCTGCCATATTATTTGATTTCCAATAATATAAACTAATTCCATTTGTTCTAAATACTTGAGCCACATAATTTTCCGCAATTGCTCCTTTTAGCATAAAAGATTTATCTAACATTATATCAGAAAAATTTATTTCGAGTTTTGATGTAAGTAACCCCACATCACTTAAATATAATTTAAAGTAATCTTCTTGAACAAAAGCTTTTAAAGGTGGTTCTATTTTATTTGCTAGTGAACATTTATATACTAAATTACTTGCAATTAGCCACTCTAAGGCACTTTTAACTTCTCTTTTACTTTCAGATTTTTTTACATCTGTATACTTAAATTTTTTATTTTCTTTTGCAAGAATTGTTGGTATTGCATTATAAACCATTTCAGTTTTTATTGCTTCACTTCTATTTTTTGTATATTTATTCATATCTGCTAAATACTGCATTATTAAATTTGGTGCAATTGATTTGTCAAATAATAATATTTCTTCTTTTTCCTCTATATAGTTTTTTATTGCTTCAGGCATTCCTCCTATACACAAATATATTCTATATAATTCTAATAATTTTTCGTGTATACTTATTTCTTCTAAATTTTTAAAACATCTTTTTATTTCTTCTACCCACATTTCCTTTCCAAGAGCTATTAAAAATTCTTCAAAGTCCATAGGATACATATATTCTATTTTTACTTTACCTACTGGAAAAGATGAGTGAAATCTTTTTATCTTCACACCTAAAAGGCTTCCTGCACATACAATATTATATTTTTTTTCACTTTCACAAAATGCTTTTAAATCACAAATTAGTTGTTCTGATTCTTGTATTTCATCAAAAAATATAATTGTTTCTTCTGTTATTTTTTTATTTATTTCAAGTTCGAATTTTTTAATTTTCATTTCAAAATCGATTTCTTCTTCAAAAATATTTTTAATACTTTTATCTTTTAATAAATTAACATATATATAGTCTTTAAATTCATTTTTGCAAAATTCCTCTATTATATAAGTTTTCCCTATTTGTCTTGCTCCCACTACCATTAAAGGTTTTTCCATATTGTTTTCTTTCCATTTAATTAATGTATTATAAAACTTTCTTTTCATCTTTACCACCTATTATAATAATATTATTTTTATTTACTTTTGTCATGTTTTTCATATGAATATTTATATAAAATTACAGATTTTTAGTATGAATATTTAAAAACTTCCTAAAATTTATATTTTAAGAAGTTTATTTTTTATATTTTTTTATTTAATATTTTTTCCTCTATTACATTTCCTTCTACATCTTTTAATATCAATTTATTTTCATCTAATATTAAATAACTATGTTTAGTATTTTCTTTTGGTAAAGATATTGATCCTGGATTTGCAAAAACAATTCCGTCTTTTTCTTTTATAAAACCTATATGGAAATGGCCATACATCATAATATCTATTTTTATTCCTAATGGTGGCATATTCTCTATATTATATTTATGTCCATGTGATAAAAATACATTATAACCATTTACGTTTAGTTCTATATATTCTTTTAAAGGAAACTCTGAAATCATTTCATCTACTTCAGCATCGCAATTACCTTTTGTAACTATTAGTTTATCTTTTAGTGAATTTAATATTTTAGAAACTTCCATTGGGTTATATTCGTCTGTTAAATTATTTCTTGGTCCGTGATAATATAAATCTCCTAAAAGTGCTATTTTGTCTGGTTTTTCTCTTTCTACTATTTCTAATATTTTTTTTGCATAATATAAAGAGCCATGAATATCAGATACTACTAATAATTTCATGTTATTCTTCCTCTCCTCTTAATTTTTCTGCTCTATCTGCAGCAATTAAATTATCAATCATTTCGTCTAAATCACCATTTAAAAAGTTTTCCATTTGATATATACTCATACCAATTCTATGGTCTGTTATTCTTCCTTGTGGATAATTATATGTTCTTATTTTTTCACTTCTGTCTCCTGATCCTACTTGTGATTTTCTAGCATTTGCTACCTTACTATCTTGCTTTGCCTTTTCAATTTCATAAAGCTTCGTTCTAAGCATTTTCATAGCATTATCTCTATTTTGGAATTGAGATCTTTCTGTTTGGCATTCAACTGTAATTCCTGTAGGAATATGTATTAATCTTACAGCCGAAGATGTTTTATTAATATGTTGTCCTCCTGCTCCTGAAGATCTAAATACTTCCATTTTTATATCTGCTGGATTTATATCTATCTCTACATCCTCTACCACAGGAAGTACCGCAACTGTTACTGTAGATGTATGTATTCTTCCACTACTTTCTGTATCTGGTACTCTTTGTACTCTATGCACACCACTTTCGAATTTTAATCTACTATATACTCCTTTTCCTGTAATCATAAAAGAAATTTCTTTATATCCACCAAGACCTGTATCATTTTCATTTAAAACTTCTACTTTCCAATGTTTTTTCTCTGCGTACATTGAATACATTCTAAATAAAGTTCCTGCAAATAAAGCTGCTTCTTCTCCACCTGCTCCAGCTCTAATTTCACAAATAATATTTTTATCATCATCCGGATCTTTTGGAATTAATAAAAATTTCATTTCTTCTTCTAGTTTTGGTAATTCTGCTTTTTTATCGTAATATTCAGCTTCTGCAAGCTCCTTCATTTCTGGATCAGCTAGTAATTCTTCTGCTTCTTCCATTTCCTTTTTTACTTTTTTATATTCACGAAATTTTTGTACTAATTCTTCCAAATCTGCATGTTCCTTCATAGCTTTTCGCCATTCTGCTTGATTTGAAATTAATTCTGGATTTGATATTTCTCTTGTTAATTCTTCATATCTCTTTTCAATAGCCTCTAACTTTTCAAACATATATATTTCTCCTTTACAGTTTTTAACATGAATATTATACTACATCTTAAGGCTTTTTACAAGGGATAAATCTTAGTCAAAATTAAATTCATAAAAAAACAAGTATATGATGCAAATTAAATTTATCTCACATACCTGTTTAATATTAATTATAATATATAAAGAAATTTTTAATCTTTCTTTATTCTTTTATAAATTATATAAATTAAAGTTAATATTATTTTTTTCTAATAATAATTTTTCTCTATTTGTACAAGTTAACAATATAATTTGATGTCTTTTAAATTTATCATCCATATACTTTAAAATATTTTCTAACCTTTCTTCATCAAAATATGCAAAAGCCTCATCCAATATTATTGGCATATTTTCATTTGATAAATCTTCTATCATTGACAATCTTAATGATAAATATAATTGATCAATTGTTCCAACACTTAATTTATTTGCTGGTATAAATTCTCCATTTGAGAGTTCTACAATTAATCCTTCTTCATCATTAAATCTTATATTATTATATTTGCCATTAGTTATATTTGAAATATTTCTAGATAGCTCTGTTGTAAACTTAGGTGTAACAGTATTTTTCATTCTTTCATATGCATTTGTTAAAATCTCTTTTGCTAATTCAAAACTTTTATTCATTTCGTTCAGTGTCAACATTTTGTTTTTATTGTTACCTAATTCTTCTTCTATTTTAGATAAATTATCTAGCATAGGTTCTATATTGTTTTGGTCTAATTCTAGTTTATGAAGCTCTATATTTTTGTTATTTATTTTATCTTGTATATTATCTATTTCTCTATTTAACTCTTCCAAACTACTAAAATTATCCACTTGGTAACTCTCTAATCTTCCCGAATATTTATTTCTTAACTTTTCTTTTTCTAGGTTTATTTTTAAATTTAAATTACTTTTTAAATTGTTCAATTTATTTTCTATATCTAAATTATTATTCTCTAATATTTTCATTTCTTGATTTAAATTATTTATTTCTAAATTTACACTATTTAATAAATCTAATTTATCTTTATTTTCTTGTTCTTCTTTTTTTATTTTCTTATTTATTTTATATTTTTGATATATAAAGTAAACTACTGTCATTGGAATACTAGCAAGAATAACATAATTAAATAATTTATTATCAATAAATATAAATTGCAAAATATTAAATATTATGATGAAAATAAACATAAAAATCATTTTTTTATTTAGTTTATTTCTTTGCCTACTTATTTTTTTATCTTTTTTTAATTTATCAGAATCATTTTCTAGAGTTTCTTTATTATTATTTTTTATTTTATCTATCTTTAATTTTATTGAATTTATTTTTTCATAATTTTCGTTTTTAATATTTTCTTGTAATTTAATTTTCTCTTTTTCTATCTTTTCTTTTTCAAATATTTGTTTAATTTCTTTTAAGAAACTATTTTTATTTTCTAATTTTAATATTTCATTCTTTAAGTCATTCCTATTTTCTTCAATATCATATCTAAAGTCTTCATATTTTGTTAATGCTTTCTTTTCTAGTTCTAATTTTTCTATTTTTCTTGAAATTATATTTATTGGTTTTTCCCTAGATTTTGACGTTCCCACTTCATCTAATTGTCTTCTATTAACTCTGTCTATAGCTCTTTTGAATGAGACATTATCCTCTCCTGTTCCAATCAAGTTTGCAATTTTTTGTACTAAAATACTCTGTTGTTGCTTTTCTAATTTTAATTCTTGTTGTCCGACAACTACTGTTGATAGAAATAAATCTTCATCCACTTTTGTTTGCTCATAAAAAAATTCATTTCCTCTTGTTTTATTAATATTAAATTCACTTGATATGTTTTCTTTCATTTCATTATAAATTTGAGGATTTTTCTTTTTAAAATCTCTATGAATCTCATATTCAGCTTTATTATCTAGTTCATATTCTATGTTTCCTGAAAACTCTTCATTATTCCAAGGTAAATATCTTTCATAATCTGAATATTCTTTTCCTTTTTTGTTTTTTGAAATACCGTAAAAACTATTTACTATAAATCTTAAAATAGTAGATTTTCCAGCTTCGTTTTTTCCATAGATTATATTTATTCCATCTTTCAAATCTATTTGCTTGTTTTTCAATTTTCCATAGGAATTTATCTTTATTTTATTAATTTTCAAATAATCACCCCTATTCTAATGCATTTAAACCTATTTCTATTGCTCTTTCCAATATATTTCTTTCTTCTGAATTAGTTTCTTTTTCTAATCTCTCCATCATTTCTTTAACAAATAATCCTCTTAATGTATTTTCATTTGCTATTTTTTCTAAATCTAATGATATTTTAGTTTCATCTTTTACTTTTATAATTCTATTATTTTGAAGAAATTTTTGTAACTCATATATATTTATTTCAAAATTTCTTCTACCAGTTAATATAATTTCTACATACTCATTAGAATTAATATTCATTTCATTTATAGACTCAATTAACTCTTCTTTTGAATACATATTATCAACACTTAATTTTCTTTTTACAAATTCCTCATCATCTAATGGTACAAATTTTAATTTTAAGCCATTGTTTAACTCTCCTACTATCATCCCATGCGTTCCCAGTTCGTCAAATCCAAGAGATATCGTAGAACCAGGATATACTATTTTTTGGTTTTCATAGGTGTTATAATCTAATTTATGAATATGCCCTAGTGCTACATAATCAAAGCCTTTTTCTTCTAACAAACTCCTAGAAATAGGATTATATGGTTTATCATCCTCTTTTGCTCCATCTAAGTTTCCATGTATAACTAAAATATTATACTTTCCATTTTTTTCTATTTCTATATTTTCAATATCACAACCCTCACAATAGAAATCATCAAAACTATATCCATAAATATAACAATCATCTGTTTCTATTTTCTCTATTACTGAATTAAATATTTTCACATTTTCATTCCAGTTAAATTTATTGTAATAAGAATTTTTTATTTTTGGATCATGATTTCCCGCTGCTATAAATATCCTAGTTTTAGGTATTTCTTTAAATAAATTATTTATATATTCAATTGTAGATTGTTTTATATATTTATGCTCGTATAAATCTCCTGATATAAATAAATATTCAATTTTATTTTGTTTTATATATTCTACTATCTTTTTAAAAACTTTTCTTTGTTCTAGTCTTCTTAAATCTCCCATTATATCTTTATCAGATAAATTTAAAAATGTGCTATCAAAGTGCATATCTGCTATATGAACAAATTTCATCTTAACACCTCTTTATTTTTTCTTTCTTACATTTTATACCACATCGAACATTTTTTTGCAAGTGTTTTTCCAAAAAAATAAAATATAACAATACTTACTTTTTATTAGCATTTTAAAACAATTTGTTGATATTTTCTATTAAATAAAAAAATATTACTAAGTAATAACTATACTTAATAATATTTTTATCTTTCATACTATATTTTTATTTATCCTTTCCATTCCACAACCTTCATTCCTTTTGTTGCTCCCCATGGTGCTCCTTCTATTTTATTTTCTTTTTTATTTACTATTATCTTATTTAAATTTAGACAATATGAAAAACACGATGCATTTATAGTTTCTACTGAACTTGGTATTTCTATACTTGTTAATCCGACCGCAATAATTAAACGATTGTCCTATCTCTTTTACACTATCTGGAATTATTACTTCTGTCATTTGACCTTGATTATGAAAAGCAAATGTTTCTATTTTTTCAACACTCTCATCTATCTCAAATTTTCCATTAATAGCATATAAAACATTAACTAATGTCTTTTTATCTTTACTATATAAAATATTATTCTCTATTATATATGAATTATTACCACTATCAATAGTAACTTTTCCACTATAATTCATATATTTAAAAAGTGAATCAATGTATGACACATTTGAACCTATTTTTATTTCTTGTATATTTCCACAATTCGTAAATGAAAACCCATTTATAGTTGTTAATGTATCTGGTAAAATAATTGTTTTTGCATTCTCTGCTTGCCCAAATGAATATTCTGCTAATTTTAATATTCCTTCTGTATCTTTTAAATCAATTGTTTCTTCTTTTGAAAAACATGAAATTAGTGCTTTTGTATCTTTTGTATATAATATTTTATCCTCATTTGATACTGCATATTTTGAATTATCCCCAGATATTTCTATATCATTTATTGTAACTGGTAAATAATTATTTATAATATTTTGTAATGTACTTGGAATTATTAGTTTCTTTATATTGTTATAACTATTAATCGATACATTGAATTTAATTATTCCTTCTGGTATAGTAAACGTGGTAACACTTTTTAAATAACTATCTGATACAAATAATATATTGTCTTTTGCTTTTGTCATAAGCATTCCTGATTCATATACATATGGACAATTACCTTTAATAACAATATTATCCAAATTCTTATTGTCTTGAAATAGTGACTTTCCAATACCAACCACTGTTGATGGTATTTCTATTTTTGAAAAACTTGTACTCGCAAAAGCACAATCACTTATTTTCTCTAATCCTTCATGTAATACAACTTCATTTAATCTATTGCAACCAGCAAACACATAACTATTTATCACCTTAATTTTAGAAGGTATTTCCACTTTTTGTAATGCTCTACAATCCATAAAAGCTTGTGTTTCAATTGAAATTAAACTACTAGGTAAGTCTACATTTTTTAAATTTGTACAGTATTGAAAAGCATTATTTCCTATTTCTTCTACACCTTCTTGCATTATTACGTTTTCTAAAGTTGTATTATATGCAAATGCACTACTTCCAATCCTTTTTACTGTTCCTGGTATTATTATCGTCTTTAATCCATTTAAGTTTGCAAATGCTCCTTTTCCTATTTCTGTTACACTATCTGGTACTGTTACTGTTCCATTTTCATCCATAAGTAGTAAATTTCCATTTGATGAAGTTAATACCCCTTCTACTATATCATATGGATTTACTTCTATTCCTAAACTTTGTGCTATTTTTACTTCATCTTTATCTTTTGTATTTATTAATAGTTCCCCTTTTATTATTTCTATCTTTTCTAAATATTCATCACTTATATTTTCTATTATTGTTTTTATATTTCCTTCTTCTCCACTTGGTTGTGTATTATAAAATAAATTTTCCTTTCCTGCTGTTAAACTCTCTGCTAAAAAATTATTATTTTCTATATACTTTCCTTGTTTATATAGCTCAACTTGCTCTTTATAACTACTTAATTCTGTTGATATTTTCGATTTTTTACTTTGTGTTAATATTCCACTATCTCCTGTTAGTGTTGCAATTGATACTCCTGCAAGTATTAAAAGAACAATTATTGTTATTACTAATGCTATAAGTGTAATCCCATTTATTTCCTTTATCTTGCCCTTCATAACATTCTTCCTCCTCTTATGTATTTAAAATCATTTTTATTTTACTTTAAATATCATTGTCTGTCAAGCACTACTTTATAGTATATTATTTTTTATTAATTACTATATTATGATTATTTACAAGAGGTGTAAGTAATGGAAAAAGGAAATATTAAACCAATTGTTTTTGAAATTGAATATGGAAAAATAGTTGTAAAATTGGATGAAATTATGAAAAAATTAAATGTTTCTAATTATGAATTAAATAGTAAAGCAAATATAAAATTTCAGACAATACAAAATTTAAGAATAAATAAATCTTCAAGAATAGATTTTGAAGTTCTTGCTAAACTTTGTTATTCGCTTAATTGTAAAGTAGAAGATATATTAGAATATGTTCCTAATAGTACTATAAATTAGTTACAAAAAAGTTAGAAATTTAATTCTAACTTTTTTAATATGAATATAGTAATTGATTAAGCATTTATTTTTAGCTAAAACTATAGTAATGTTAAATATTTTGTATTATACTTTAGGAGTAATTCCTTAAAACTTAGGAGGTACTTATATGTCTGAAGAAAATTATATTATTGAAAATGAAACAACTGATACTATAAAAAAGAAGGAATATTAGGAAACTGGTATTGGCTTAAATAAAGTTGATAATTTAGAGCCTTCTAAACATTTGTTAGAATTATCTAAAGAAAACATTAATGGAAATCTAAAATATTACGAAGTAAAAAATTTATTAAAAAAATATTATAAAGAGCAAAACTCTAATAACATAAAAATACAAGAAGAAAAAGACTTTGACTATTCAAAACTAAATACAGATGAATTAATAAAACACATTTCAAAATTTACTTCAAGTATTTGGCAAGTACATCCTTTTGGAGAAGGAAACACAAGAACAACGGCAGTATTTATAGAAAAATATCTTAACAATATGGGATTTAGCATTAATAATGATATGTTTAAAGAAAATAGCTTATATTTTAAAAATGCTTTAGTAAGAAGTAACTATGGCAATATTCCAAAAGGAATCTACCCTACTTTTGATTATTTAATAATGTTTTTTGAAAATTTGTTACAAAATAAAAATAATGAATTAAAAATAAAGATTTATGTGTAGAAGAAATATTTAAAAATAATATATAAAGTAGGTTTTTAAATTAAGTAGTTTTGCGTAGGGAAATTAAGGGTAGCAAAACTACTGGTAAGCGAAGCTTAAATTTAAAAACTTACTACAATTCCCTAAAAGAAAAAAGTTAGAAAATAATTAATATTTCCTAACTTTTATTTTTATTCATCATCTATTGGACCGAAATAATTCATCAAATTTTGCTTCTAATTCTTTTTGTAAATCATATGTATCATCTTCCTCTGCTTCTTGAGGTAATATTGGTGCATCGTCAAAATCCTCTAAATCCAAAGGTTTAATGTCTTGCTCCTTTGATTCTTTTTTTACTTCTTCTTTATTTTCTATTTTTATTTCTTCTTGTTTTATCTCTGGCTCATCTTCAAATAAATCATCTAAAGATTCTACTTTTAAATCTTGTTTTTGTTTATCTTGATCTTTTTCTTCTACATAAGGATTATATGGATTATATTTTCTCCAAGTTCCTCTATCTATCTCTCCAATATCATTATGGCTAATTTCTACTC
The DNA here is from genome assembly GCA_944386415.1 of uncultured Clostridia bacterium. Taxonomy (GTDB): domain Bacteria; phylum Bacillota; class Clostridia; order TANB77; family CAG-508; genus CAG-269. The sequence goes on from CALXAY010000007.1 coordinate 12,486, forward strand.
TTGCTAATTCTTTAGCCATCGGATGCTTAAAATAATAATATTTCTCAGCTTTTACTGGCTTAATGCCTTTTTCAAAAATTATACATAAATCATTATCTAGTCTACGAAGTTCATCTGGAGTCATTAATGCTCTTGCCATAACTTGGTCTGAAACTGATTTTCCTGTTTTCCAGTTTTGTCTATCTCTATTTATAGAAGTACTATCTCTTTCTATAGTTTTCTCTCCTAATGCTTTAGAAAAATATTCAACTGTTTTATATGAGTTACTTCCTAAGAATACATGTGTATCACAGTTTCCCATTATTGTTTCATATGATTTTTCATAAATTGCTTCTAATTGGTCTAAGTTTTGTAATATTACACTAAATGAAATTTTTCTACTTCTTGAAGTTGATATTTTTTGGTCAAAATCAGGTATTTGTCCAATATTTGCAAACTCATCTAGAATAAAGAATGTACTTTCTTTTAATGCTCCTCCATTTTGATCTGCAAAATCATATAACTGTTCTATCATCTGTGAAAAGAATATTGTCAATATAAAATTATATGCTGTATGTGTATCGGGCGATATTACATATACGGCTGTTTTTTTAGAACCTATTTCTTCAAAATCTATTGTATCAGTTGATGTTAATTCTGCAATCTCTTTTGAATCAAATTTTCCAAGTTTTGATTGTAAAGTACTAAGTATTGAACTATATGTTTTCTCTGGTGCAATCTCAATAGATTTATAATACATTCTAGCTGGATGGTCATATGGGAGTTGTCCCATAAGTTCAGAAAGTAAATTATTTCCACCTTTATTATTTGCCGCTCTTACTAATTCAGCACAACTTGCTAAATTTTGTTCTTCCTCTGGTCTTGTTGCAATTAAGTAATATATTAACGCTTTTAATAACATACTTGCTGAATCATCCCAAAAAGGATCTGCATTTCCACCTTCTGATTTTTGACCTTTTATTATTGTTTCTGCAATTATATCAACATCTCTTTCAGATGAAATATGCATAAGTGGATTATAACCATCACTATATTGAGGTCTTACTAAATTTAATACTTTGATGTCATATCCTTTTGATTTTAAATATCCTGCTGTTTTGTCATATAATTCTCCTTTAGGGTCTGTAAATACATATGAACCTAAACATTGATAAGCATTTGGTATTGAATAAGATGCTGATTTACCAGAACCAGAACCGACCAACTACCAAAACATTTATATTTCCCCTTTTATCCAAAGGTAGATAATTGTCTTCAGCTAATATTATTCCTTTATTTTTACTTAATATTTGATATTGTTCTCCTCTTTGACTCCAGTCACTTGACCCATGCTCTATATCTGAAAATTCATTTTTAGGAGCTGATTTTACAAAACCTATAAAGAAAAATATTGTATAAAAAACAGTTACTACTAATAATGTTGATATAAAATCACCTACTGCCTCGCTTGTAAACAAATTACCTAAAGTTGCAAACGGATTAGTAATTGATGTTCCGAATGTTTCTATAAATATTTGCAAATTAAATTCACCATCTAGTCCTGCAACATGTGCACTATAACTAAATGGCGAAACAAATATTATGGCAATAATAACCCATAATATTGCATATATTATGAAGTTTTTTCTATTTCTTCTAATTGCTCCCTCTATTTTATAATTCATTTTCCACACCTACTCTTTTGTTCTATCTAGTCTCTTCACTTCTTGTTTGTGGCTTTCCGCCATCTTCTGCTTTTATTGACATTCCTTGTGTTAAATCTGTACTTAACACTTCTCTTTTTACAGTTTTCGGTGCAACTGTTTTAGCATTCTTCTTAGTTGCTTTTTCCTCATTTCCCTTAAAAATTTGTTGCATTTCAATACCATTAATTGTAAAACTATCATTTACTCCTGCTGGCCCTTCAATATATTCTTTTCTATCCGTCATTTTTCTATCTGACATTACTTTTCCTCCCTATTACTCTCTTATTTCAAATGCAAAATAAGATTTAAATGGTTTTAATTTACATTTTCCTTTTACTTCATTTGTTTTTTCATCAAAGTAAAGAACTGGTCTTACTTCTTCTGTTGTCTCTGGATCTATAATTGATATTGGTCTTTTTAAGTTTGGTGTATATTGAAATTCCTTATACTCCATTGGTTTATCCGAATAAATAGTATCAAATTTAAATGGAGTTGGCTTTTTAGTTATCTTGACCTCATCACCTAGTAAAATACCATTATTAATAATTACTTTATCATCTCCAAATGATAAAATAATTAATTGATTACCATCTTTTTGTGGATCTTCCACATAAAAAGTTTTCTTATTATATTTGCCAACTATTTCTTCTGTAAAATCAAGTCTTTCCACAGTATATTTTGGATACTCGTCCCAGTACTCTTTTTTAGTTTTATTTACTTGATATATTACAGTTTTTATACCTTCTGGATCTGTTATACTAAAATGTTTTCCTTGTATAGCGTCCATTTTTTACACCTCACTCCTATGATTTAATCCATAGCTTATCTTTTGTTAAACACTATATTAATTATAGCTAAAAATCAAGCTTTTGTCAACACAAAATTTATGTAAAGTTATTTTTTTAAGCTCTAGGATTAAATTTTGATATTTTACTTAATTCTTTATAAACACTTTTTTCTTTTTCTGTTAAATGTTTTGGAACCACTACTTTTACCTCGGCAACTAAATCTCCTCTTGTTTCTTTATCTAAATAATATCCTTTATTAGGTATGCGTATCTTCTCTCCACTTTGTATACCTTCTGGAATATATATTTTTGTTTCATCATTAATTGTTTTTATTACAGTCCTTGTTCCTAATGCTGCTTCCCAAGGAGTTAATAACAAATCTGTGTATAAATCATATCCTTTTAGCTTAAATTTTTTATCATCTTGGATATTTATCTTTATTAATAAGTCTCCATTTTTACCACCATTTTTTCCTGTTTTTCCTTGACCTATCAATCTAATCTTTTCTCCACTTTGTATACCTCTTGGTATCTTCACCGTATATGTTTTTGCATTTCCATTTATTGTTTTTAAAGATATTTGTTTATCTAATCCATAAAAGGCATCATAAATACTTACACTAATTTCAGTTTCAACATTTTCTCCTTTTACTGGATTTTTTTTAACTTTTTCTTCTTTTACTTGATTGTCTATGTTCCCTAAGAATATGTTAAATATGGCTCCTTTCTGTGATTTGTCAGAAAAAGCTTTTGGACCTTTTCCAAATCTTGAATTCCATATTCTATCATATTTTCTTTTAGAAGAAGGTACTGATAGCACTTTATAGGCCTCATTAATATCCTTAATTTTCTCTTCTGCTAAACTATCTCCAACATTTAAATCTGGATGATATTTTTTAGCAGCTTGTCTATATGCTTGTCTTATTTCATCAAGTGAAACATGGTTTGTTTCTAAATCTAATATTTTGTAGTAATTTTTATAAACCATTTTTAACATCCTCCCAATAGTTTGGTATGCTTATTCTATCATAAAATTATATAAAAATCTACATATTTTTTTGATTTTTCATCTGTATTTTTATCCATGTCATAATTACTTCTACTATATAATTTTTTTGTTCTTCTGTTAATTCTAAGTTTTTAGGTATCTTATGCCATTTATTTAAACACCCTCTGCAACAAGTTGCCGTTGCGTGCTGAGCAATAAATACAGGATGCCCTCTCATTGGAGTTTGTTTTCCATCATTTTTAGGTTCTGCAGGTGCTAATCTTTTATCTACAATATCTCTTGCATGCATTTCTATAATATCTAATCCTTTTTCTGCTACATATTCTCTATCTTTTTCTTTCAAACAGAATTTGCTTCTAAAATTTGATTTTGATAAAGCTTCTAAAACTGTTTCTATTCTTTGATTTTTCAAAATATCATCTCCAAAGCATCTATAAAGTTATATTTTATTCAATATAATAAACATAATTATCTTTTCTAGGTTTTTGAGTTCCTTCTTCAGCTTTATAACCTAATATACAATGTCCAATTCCTTCATATTCATCTTCTATTCCTAATGACTTTAAAATTTCTTTTCCCTCACCTGTTTCAAACTCTTCTTTTGCCCTATGTATCCAACAACTTCCTATTCCTAACGAATTTGCAGCAAGCATAAGATTTTCCATAACTAAACTTCCATCATAAATATATGTAGGTATATCTTTTTTAGCTAAAACTACAAGAATAACTGGTGCTCCATAAAAAGGATCTGAATCTACTCCCATTATTTTTGCATTTAATCTTGATAATTTATCCCTTACTTCTTTATTTGTTATAGCAAGTATAATACTAGATTGTTTTCCCATACCACTTGGTGCATATGTTCCTGCTTCTACTATTTTTTCTATTATCTCTTTTGGTATCATATCTTCTTTATATTTTCTAATACTTCTTCTTTCTTTAATATTCTTAATAACATCACTCATAATAATTCCTCCTAAAACATTAAACAATATATAAGCATAATCATAAAAACTATACTAATATTATCACAAGAAATAGAAAAAAGGAAGATAGACTTCCTTTATTCTATAGCTAATTCTATTAATTTTGTTAGCAATTCTTTATATGGTAAGCCACTTGCTTCAAACATTTTTGGATACATACTAATACTAGTAAATCCTGGCATAGTATTTATTTCATTTATATAAATTTTATTTGTACCATCTTCTATAAAGAAATCTACTCTAGATAGACCTTTTCCATCTATTGACTTAAAAGCTTTTATTGCCTCATTTCTAATCTCATTTGATAATTCTTCAGAAATATTTGCAGGTATCTTAGTTTTTGATTCTTCATTTTTATATTTTGCATCATAACTATAAAATTCATCTGCCGCTTTAATTTCTCCTACACAAGATGCAATTACATCTTCGTTTCCAAGTACTGCACATTCTATTTCTCTTCCATTCACACCTTGCTCTACTAATACTTTTTTATCAAAAGTAGCTGCATATTCAATAGCTTCTTTAAGTTCCTCCAAACTCTCTACTTTTTTTACACCTACACTTGAGCCTGAATTAGAAGGCTTTACAAACATAGGGAATTTTAAGCTTTTAGATATTTTCTCTGCCACTTCATTTAAAGATAAAATATTTTCATTAAAGTTTTTATCTATATAAATATAATTATCTTTGTATTTTCTAACATATTCATATGGTGTTTGGATTAAACCAGCTTTGTCAAATATTATTTTTGTATATACTTTATCCATTCCTACACTAGATGCTAGCACTTTACAACCAACATATGGAATTTTTAATAGTTCAAATAACCCTTGTATTGTTCCATCTTCTCCATATAATCCATGTAATACTGGAAAAATTACATCTAAACCTTTTAAATATTGGAATAAGTTATCTATTTTTTCCTTATTTTCTACCTCTGCCCCAAATTCTCTTTTTTGTCCATCTTCTATGTATTTCCACCAATTTCCTTTTTTATCTATGTATATTGGAAATACCTCATACCTTTCTCTATCCAATTTATTTAATATCGATTCTGCAGATACAACAGAGACCTCATTTTCTGTTGACATTCCTCCAAATACAACTCCTAATTTTTTCTTTTCCATAACTCCACCATCCTCTCTGCTATTTTGTAAAACTTCATCCCATTTGATGCTTTAAACAAAATAACATCACCTTTATTTACTATTTTTTTTAGTAATTTTTCTATATCTTCTTTATTTTCTAGGTAATATACTCTATCTTCTCCCATACTATTTCTTGCTTCTTCTGCCATATATTTTGAATTTTCTCCACATGCAATTAAAATATCTATATTATTTTTTACTACTTCTTTACCTACTTTCTCATGCAATTCTTTTGCAAAATCTCCTAATTCAAACATATCTCCAAGTACTGCAATTTTTCTATTATCTTTAAACTCTGATAATACTTTTAAAGATGCTCTTATTGATTCTAAACTTGCATTATAAGCATCACTTACAATTTTCACTCCATTTTGAAGTTCTATTATATCCATTCTCTTTTTAGTAAGTTCAAATTTTTCTATTCCTTCTTTTATCTTGTCTTGTTCTATTCCTAAAATCTCTCCAACTGTTATTGCACACAAACTATTTAATATAAAATGTTCTCCTCCTACAGGAACTGTTATTCTTTCTTCATTTCCACTAATATCACATGAAAATTTACTATTTTGTTCTCCTAAAACAATATCTTTTGGCATAATATCACTTTTTTCAATCAACCCATAAGTTTTTATATTATAATTTTTCTTATTTTCTTCATACCATTTATGTAATAAATCATTATCATTATTTATTATTACAGCTCTCTTTTTGCTTCCTTCTAATATTTCTAATTTTGCTTTTAAAATATTTTCTCTAGAACCTAAATTTCCTATATGAGAAGTTCCAATATTAGTAATTATACAAATATTAGGATTAGCAATTGAGTTAAGTAAACTTATTTCTCCAAAATGATTCATTCCCATTTCTAACACTGCTGCTTCTTCATCTTGCATTCTTAGTATTGTAAATGGTAATCCTATGTTATTATTATTATTTCCTTCGGTTTTTAATGTTTTATATTTTTTAGCAACTACATTTGCAACAATATCTTTTGTACTTGTTTTTCCTACACTTCCTGTTATTGCAATTACTGGTATATCATATAAATTTCTTTTATATCTTGCGATAGAGTATAAAGCTTCTAATGTATTTTCTACTTTTATTATATTTTTATCTGCCCATTTTTTCATTTTTCCACTATCAATATCCACATTTTGCACAATAACTGTAGAAGCTCCATTTTCTAATGCTTGCTCCCAAAATAAATTACCATCAAAATTTTCTCCTTTTATACCTATATAACAGTCTCCATTCTTTATTGTTCTTGTATCCTTAGAATAAGACTTAACAATATAATCTTCTTTTCCAACTAATAATTTTCCATTTGTTACTCCTAATATATTTTTAATACTTAAATCTTTCATACTATCACCACTCTTTTTTCTTTGTTTGTTAGATTATATGTCTTTTTACTTTTTTTTGCAACTAAATTAACTACTGTTTTTTAGGACGGAGGAAAAAAACAGCACGAAATTAAAAGTCGTTTTTCCTTATTATTTTTAATTTTGTTAAAATAATATAAAAAATGATTAAATAAGAAAACTTGGAGCATTATTACTCCAAGTTTCTTCTTTGCTATTTGTTTTCTACACTTCTATTTGCAATTTCTATTGCTTTTTTTACAATATTACCGCAGTCTCTTGATGATACATTAGCCCAACTACCACCATCTTGTGCTACTTTATCATATACTCCTAGTTCTTTTGCTATTTCTTCTCTTAAATTGTTAGAAATTAATTTACTCATAATATCCTCCTTGTAAATTTTCTTGATTTAGAAAATTTCTATTTTGGATTCATAAAACTTTAATCAAAGTTTTATAATTATATTATAAACAATTTTTCAAATTTTATTTTGACATTTTTTTATATAAATATATTTTTTTTGACAAAAAAATATGGTATAATAAAATGGATATTTTGCAAAAGGAGAAATATATGAGCACAAATCAAATCGAAAAAGAATTAAAGGAAAATAATAAAGAATTAGAAAAAAATATTAAAAAGGAAGAAATTTCTAAAACAACTACTAATGAACAAAAAGACGAGTCACCCATCCAAGAATTTACACCTGTAGAAAAAGAAAAGAAAAATCCTTTATCTATTCTTGGTATTTTGATTTTCATTATTATAACTATATTAGTTATAGCTTTCCTTATATTTACTGGTTATAATGCTCTGAATCAAAATATAGTATCTGGTGTACATATAAAAGATGTAGATGTTTCAAACATGAGTAAATTTGATGCTAAATATTTAATAGAAACTTATATTGCAAATACATTACCACAAGAAATCACATTAAAACATCAAGATTACCAAACAACTATATCTCTTTCACAAATAGGTGTTAATTTTGATGTTAAAAAAGCTATAAACGACGCATATAATGTTGGTAGACGAGGAAATCTTTTTGAAAATAATTTTTACGTTTTATCTAGTATGTTTGGCCAAGTTAATATAGAACCAACATTGAATTTAGATGTTGAACAATTAACTCAAAATTTAAACGAAATTTCAACACAACTACCAGACAAAGTTGTAGAAAGCAGTTATTACATAGAAGATAATAATTTGATAGTAACTCGAGGAACTGAAGGAAATGTAGTAGATATAGAAGCTACAATAGCAGCTATAGAATCTGCAATTTCTAATTTTTCTATAATAAATAATCCTATAGAAATAGCAGTAAAACCTCAATCACCAGCAGCTATTGATATTGAAAAAATTCATGTAGAAATATATAAAGAACCAAAAGATGCATATTATACTCAAGATCCATTTGCTGTATACCCTTCTGAAAACGGTTTAGACTTTAATATTTCTGTTGATGAAGCAAAAAATATTATAGGAGATCAAAGTGCAGAAGAATATACTATTCCTTTAAAAACATTATACCCTAATGTAACTACAAATATGATTGGCACAGAAGCTTTTCCAGATTTATTATCAGAATTTTCTACAAACTATTCTGTTAGAGATAAAGATAGAACAACTAACTTGCAATTAGCAGCAAATAAAATAAATGGAACTGTTTTAATGCCAGGTGAAACATTCTCTTATAACAAAGTAGTAGGAGAAAGGACTATTGCAGCTGGATATAAAGAGGCCCCTATATACGTAAGTGGTGAAGTTGTCGATGGACTTGGTGGTGGTATTTGTCAAATCACTTCAACTTTATATAATGCTGTGATTTATGCTAACTTAGATATAGTAGAAAGAAGTAATCATCAATTTGTTCCTTCATATGTTAAAGCAAGTAGGGATGCAACTGTTGTTTATGGAGCAATTGATTTTAAATTCAAAAATAATAGGAATTATGCAATTAAAATAAATTGTTCTGTTTCTGGTGGAATTGCAAAATTTCAAATATTTGGTTTAAAACAAGAGGATGATTATGATGTTCAAATTTCTGCATATGAAACAGGAAGAACTGCTACTGCAATTTATTCAGAAGCGTATAAAATTTTAAAACGTGATGGAAAAGAAGTAAGTAGAAGCTTACTTTCAAAAGATACATATAAAAGACATTAATTGTTGTTTTTTAGGACGGAGGAAAAAAACAGCAATCTTAACCACCAGTAAAACTGGTGGTTTTTTATTATTAGACTTTGTATTATTTCTATTTGTTCATCTCTTACTCTATAAACTAGCCTATTTTCTACTCCAGTATCCAGACAACTTTTTTTTCTAATTAATTCTTTTGAGGCTTTCATAATTTTTTGTTAGAAAAACTAGATATTATCATTAATTTAATAATATACGCTTATTTTTTATAAATAAAAACAATAAGTAATTTTTTAGATTAGGTAATTTTGCGTAGGGAAATTAAGGGGTAGCAAAATTACCGACTAAGCGAAGCTTAAATCTAAAAAATTACTCTAATCCCCATTTATTATGTGCTGTTTTTTTCCTCCGTCCTAAAAAACAGCACCTTTTTTTACATAGCTAATATTCCGTTTGGAGTATTTGTTATAATTAATATATCCTCTTCTCTTCCATTTTCAGCATTTATATATACTAAAAACTCTTTATCTTCTACTTTTCCTTTAAATTCATAACAAAGTATTTCTGTTTTCCATTCTGTAGGTATTACTGCTAAACCACTTGAAATTATTTCTAAATCATCATTCAAATTTTCTCTTGCTCTTTCTTCTGTAATTTTAATATCATTAATATTTCTTACCGTATGATTATTTAAATATCCTGTTGTTTCTACACCCAAAATTTCTCCATTATCTAATGCTACTTTTACTTTTATTAAATCCGGATACATAATTACATTATCTTGCTTATATGCATAATTTATAGTTACTATTCCTTCTTGCTTTAAATAGTAGGTTTCTTGCATATTTATGAATCCTCTTGAATCAAGAAATTCTTTTGCTTTATTTTTAACTTCTTCATCTGAGATTATTTCAGCTGAAATATCTCTGTTAGCATTCATATTTACAACATGTCCACCTTTTTTAGATATTGATATATTTATAGTTTCATCATTGTTATTATTTACCGAAAAATCATATACTGGAATTGTTGCGTTCTCATAAAAACCTAAACTAGAAATTTCTTTTATATTATCTTTTCCTATAAACTTTTCTGCTATTTCTTTTGCTTTATTTTCATCAACATCATCACCAGTTAATGCTTTTGGCTCATTACTAGTTAAATGCTCTGAATAAGCTCCATCATATATAAGTCCAGAATATTCATGAAAATTTTCTTCTAAATTACTAAAACTTTCTTTAGATATATTATCTACTTGTTGTGCAAATGCAACTGTTCCTTTTTCAGTTAATTCTCCCCAACTAAACCTTCCACTATTTAAATCTTCAGATAATTGATTTAAAGTATTTTCTAATTCTACACTATATGTGTGTAATTCTTTTAAATTATCAAAATCATCATCTGTTAATTTTTCATTATAAATATTTTTTCTAGATAGACTATAACTATAATCACTTACTTGATTTAAAAACTTTTCTGTGTTTGACAACTCTTGACTTTCTATTGGAAGTCTACTTAAATAACTTTGAGCCAAATTTGATTCTCTCCATAAATGAGTTAATGTTTCAGCCCCATGTTCAGGTGTTGATGATATTAATGACTTTGCAAGATAATTTTCTACATTTTGAACATAATCAACCAACTCAAAAAATGCCATATTATAGCTATTCTCTGATGCTTGTCTATATTCTTTTTGTTTTTGATACAAAATAACACCTAAAATAGCAACTATAATTAGTAATACACATATTACACTTAACATATGTCCTTTTTTTAATCTATTTTTCCAATCTATTAAAATATTTTTCATAATCTTATCCTTTCCTATTTACAAAATATATGCTTTCCTATTGTTTTTACTTGTGTTCTAGACCAAATCCACTTATTTGTTGCTGTATCTGGATTAAAATAGTATATACAACCACCAGTAGGATCCCAACCATTCATTGCATCTCTTGCTGCTTTATATACTGAAGATCCCTCTTCAATAGGAACATTTATCTGACCATCTGCTACTGCCGTAAAAGCACCTGATTGATATATGACTCCTGCTATTGTATTTGGGAACTCAGAGCTTTTTACTCTATTTAATATGACTGCTCCTACTGCAACTTGTCCTTCATATGTCTCTCCCCTTGCCTCTCCATTTATAGCTCTTGCCATTAATTGAATATCAGAAATATTAGACGTTGTAGCATAACTCACGTTTTGCTTTATAAAATTATTATCCAATATTATAACTAGAAATAATAATAAAATAATAAATACAGCTATTATTTTTATTGACTTTTTCAAATCATCACCTTTTCCTTTTTTCCATTTTTTATTATTTTGTATTAATTTCTTAAGATTTATTCTTTTTTTTGATATTTTTTGTTTTATGTGATACAATCTAAAAAAAATAAAAGGAGATTTACTATGAAAGTTTTAATCTTTTATGCATCTTATGGAGGTGGACATCTAAATGCTGCTAAATCAATTGAGAATTGCATAAAAAATAATTATATAGATATAGATGTAGAACTAATTGACTGTATGAAATATGTAAATAAAACTATTGAAAAAGTTACTACAGCTGCTTATAGGGAAATGGCAAAAAAAGTTCCTTGGGCTTGGGGAAGAATTTATTCTGATGCTCAAAAAGGACCACTAGCACACATTACAACAAGATCTAATAAGATTTTAGCAGTCAAATTGCTAAGACTTTTACGTGAAAAAAATCCTGATTTAATCATTTCTACGCATCCTTTTGGAAGTCAGATGTGTAACTATTTAAAAAGAAAAAACAAGATAAAAGCAAAAATAGCAACTATAATGACAGATTTTGCACCACATGATCAATGGCTTGTAGGACATGAATTTACTGATTATTTTTTCGTTGCACATGATAAAATGAAACAATATTTAATTAGTAAAAATATTCCTGAGGATAGAATATTTTCTACTGGAATACCTATTTCCGAAAAGTTTAATGAAAAATATAATAAATCTGAAATTATTAAAAATTACAATTTAGAAGAAAATAAATTTACTATTTTGTTTTTCGGTGGCGGTGAATTTGGACTTGGTAAAACTAGAACAATTCAAATATTTGATAATTTTGTCCAAGAAACAAAAAATAATAATATTCAAATAATTGCCATTTCTGGTAAAAATCCTAAGATGAAATCTGCTTTTGAAGAAATAGTAAATAAAAATAAAGCAGAAAACAGTGTTATAATAATAGGTTTTTCAAATGAAGTTCCAAAACTTATGAGTATTTCAGACCTTGTAATTACTAAACCTGGAGGGCTTACTACTTCTGAAAGTTTAGCATCTAACCTTCCTATGGTTGTAATTAACCCTATTCCTGGTCAAGAAGAAGAAAATGCTGAATTTCTTGAAAGCAAAGGTATTGCTATTTGGATAAAGAAGGATAGCGATAGTAAAAAAATGATTGAAGAATTATTATCAAATAAAGAAAAATTAAAAGAAATGAAGGAAAATACTAATATTTTAGCAAAACCTAATTCAACACTAGACATTTGTAAAATATTATTTTTTAAAAAATAAAAGAGTTCATTCACTTTGAACTCTTTTTACATTTTTGTCCTTCCTTCTAAAGCTTTTGTTAAAGTTATTTCATCAGTATATTCCAAATCTCCACCTACAGGTATTCCATGTGCAATCCTAGTTACTTTAATACTTAATGGTTTAATAAGTTTTGATAAATACATAGCTGTTGCTTCTCCTTCAACTCTTGGATTAGTAGCTAAGATTACTTCTTTTACTTCTCCACTCATTAACCTTGAAAGAAGTTCTTTTATTTTAATATCATCTGGTCCTACTCCATTCATTGGCGATATTGAACCATGAAGTACATGATAAACCCCTTTAAATTCATGTGTTTTTTCCATAGCAACAACATCTCGTACATCTTCAACAACACAAATTACACTTTTATCTCTTTTAGGATTACCACATATATTGCAAGGGTCTGTATCTGAAATATTATAACAAATACTACAATATTTTAAATTTTTCTTAGCATTTATAATTGACGAAACAAATTCATTTGTTTCGTCCTCTGAACAATTAAGCATATAAAATGCAAGCCTTGCCGCCGTTTTATGTCCAATACTTGGTAATCTTTCAAAACTCTCAATTAATTTTTCTATTGATGGTGAATACAATGACATCCTTATTCCTCCAACTTTAAATGACTTTTATTTAAAGTCCTAATCCTGGTATATTATATTTTCCAAGAGATTGTGCTTGTGCTGAATCAACCTGTCTTAAAGCTTCGTTAACACATGTTAAAACTAAGTCTTCTAACATTTCCACATCATCTGGATCTACCACCTCTGGTTTTATTTTGATTTCTTTAATCATCTTTTCCCCTGATACTTTTACATTCACAGCTCCGCCTCCTGCAGAAGCCTCAAATTCTTTGTTAGCAAGCTCTGCTTGTGATTTTTCCATATCTGCTTGCATTTTTTTTGCTTCTTTCATTAAACTATTTAAATTCATTCCTCCGAATCCTCCCATTCCTCCTGGGAAACCACCTCTTTTTGACATTATAAAATCCTCCTTTAATTTTTATTTTTCTTTATTTTTTAATCTCTTATCTTTAACTTATCATTCAATAATATTAAACGGTATATCTGAATCTTTTGCAAATTTTTGTAAGTTTTCTTCTTCTGTTTTTTTATAAGCATTGTTATTTCCAGATACATATTTTATTTGCATTGGCTTTCCACAAGCCATAGAAACCATTGTTGAAATTTCTTTAATATTTTCTGGTTTTTCTAAAATAGCTCTATCAAATGAACTCATACCATTTGGAAACTCTATTCCCACTGTCATATCATTAATTTCATTTGCTTTAGTATTTTTTAAGCTTGTACATAGAACTATCTTTCCATTTTGCCTTAATTCATTAATGATTTGCGGCCAATATTCATCAGCTTTATTCGAAAATTTTTTTGTCTCACTTGTAGTCTTAGACTTAGAAATATTTTTAGTTTGAGTTAAAGCTGTATTTGGCATATTTTGAACAACTTCATTTATTTGATTATTTCTTTGTGATATAACACTATTTGTATTTATTTCCGTACTATTTACAGCGATTCTCTTTCCTGATTTTAAATATTTTTCTATTTTCTCTATTCTCTCTTCTAAATTTGTACTAATCTCAGCTTGTTTACTGCATAATTTAATTATTCCTGCTTGGAATACTATAGTTTTTTGTGTTGACCACTTTATATCACTTTCTAGTTCTGATAGTTTATAGACTAAATCAATTAATTTTTCTTTTGTTACATCTTTTGATACTTTTTCAATTGATTTTAATTCTTCTTCTGTATATAAATCTAAGTTCTTAGAAGTTTTAAATACTAATATATCTTTAACATATTTTATCATTTCCCAAAGTAGATTTGTAATATCTTTTCCATCATTTAGAACTATATCTATTCCTTCTAGAACTTTATCTACATTATAATCAATAATTCCTTCTACTATATTATGAACATAAGTTATTTTTGGAATTCCAACTAAATCCCTTATCTTATTTTCATCAATTTTATTTTCGCCATCTTGAATACATCTTTCTAAAATAGATAATGCATCTCTCATAGCTCCTTCTGCTAACACTGCAATCATTTGCATAGCTTCTTCTGTTATTTCTATATTACTCTTACTGCAAACTGCTTTTAATCTTTTAATAATATTGTCATTTGATATCCTTTTAAAATCAAACCTTTGACATCTAGAAAGTATCGTTGCAGGTAATTTTTGTGGCTCTGTTGTGGCTAGTATAAATTTAACATGTTCCGGTGGTTCTTCTAAAGTTTTTAACAAAGCATTAAAAGCTCCTGTTGTTAACATATGAACCTCATCTATAATATATACTCTATATTTTGCTTTTGTTGGTAAAAAGTTTACTTCCTCACGAATAGCCCTTATATCTTCTACACCATTATTAGAAGCTGCATCCATTTCAACGATATCTGTAAGTGAACCATTTATTGCTCCTTTACATATTTCACATTCATTACAAGGTTCTCCATCTTTTGGATTTAAACAATTAATCGCTCTTGCTAAAACCTTTGCTGCTGATGTTTTTCCTGTACCTCTTCCACCATTAAACAAATATGCATGTCCTACTCTTCCCGCAATAATCTGATTTCGTAAAGTTCTTGTTATATGCTCTTGACCTACTATCTCTGAAAATGTAAGTGGTCTAAATTTTCTATAGAGAGCTGTGTATCCCAATTTTTTTCTCACATCCTTCATATAAAAAATGGTAGATACTCCAAATCTCTCTATGGAAAGTATTCCACATAAAGATAAACTACTTATTGCTGCTTCCTCCCGGACCTGACAAGATTCATAGGTCTTTATTGGTATACTCTCCATACAAAGATTCATCGTATATACCATTTGTATTATATAATGAATTTCATATTTTATCAAGTAAAATTTTAATTTTTCGTTCTTTTAAATACTATATCATCTAGATTAGTTATTTCTTTTGATGATGTTCCATTTTCTACAACCCCTTCTACTGGTAAATCTAATGATATATTTGCTTTATATTCTTTTCCTTCTTCTGTTGTTATTGTCAAATCAAATACCAATTTTGATTTTAAATCTTCTTCATTTACATTAGCACTTTTTAACAGCTGATTTGTTGTTATTGTATTAGTTGTTGCTACATCTGATGTATATTCTGCAACACCATTATTAGCATACCTAAAAAATATAACTCCTCCTTGATTTCCAATTACTAAGTTTTTAATGTCTGATTCTAAACCTCCGTTAAATTGTATTGATTGTATTTCATTTTCTTTAGTATTACTAAAATTCCCACCTGTCTCTGATATATTGGGTCTATAAAATTTAACTGTTCCTAATTCCTTATTTCTTTGTATATTTATTCCATCAATAATTATACTTCTTATAGCCTCTTCTTCTTTATAATTATCATTTTTTTCTAAGTATATATATATATCATTATTTTGATTGATATCAAAAGCCCAGCTGGTATATTCTCCTTCTTGATTTTTATCTACACCATCTGATGTACTTATTAATGTAATTTTAGTTATATAAAAAGGCATATTAGTTTCGCCTTCTACTTGGTATTTTAATATCATAATTCCAGCTACAAATAATATAACTGCTATTATTATAATTGTCATACATATATGAAATGCTTTTTTACTCGTTATGTATTTTATCTTATCTATCATATGCTCCTCCTAAATTTTAAGCATCTTTCTTATTTTTCTTAAATTCTCTTAATTTTTTAAAAAAATCTTTTAAGATTTTTTCACATTCATCTTGCATTATTCCTTGTTCTATTTCTACATTATGATTAAATTTATAATCTTCAAACAAGTTAAAAACAGAACCTGCTGCTCCTGTTTTTTCATCTAATGTTCCTATATATAATTTTTTTATTCTCGCATTAATCATAGCTCCTGCACACATTGAACATGGTTCTAATGTTACATACATTTCACAATCTAGTAGTCTCCAAGATTCAAGTTTTCTACTTGCTTTTTGGATTGCAAGTATTTCTGCATGTTTTGTTGTATCTTTTTTTGTTTCTTTTAAATTATGAGCTCTCGCAATAATTTTCCCATCCTTTACAACAATTGCTCCTACTGGAACTTCTAATTTGTCATATGCTTTTTTTGCTTCTTTTAGAGCTTCTTTCATAAATTTTTCTTTATCTTCCATAATATAATAATGGTGTGCCTAGAGGGAATTGAACCCCCATCTGTCGCTTAGGAGGCGACTGCTCTATCCGTTTGAGCTATAAGCACATTTAAATTCTCCTTGTTTTCTCTATTTATTACTTAAATATTATAAAATATTTATTATAGAAAGTCAAACAAACTTATTTTTGTTTAATTAAAAAGAATGAAAGAAAAATTTCTTCCATTCTTTGGTTAACTAACTAGTATCTTACAATTATGTACCTCCCTCCTAGTTTCCAAAACATACCAACAACAAAAACTAGTCCCAGAATTATGGCATTTATCGCCATAACGTAGAATACCTTTTCAAAAACTTCAAGAAAACTTATCTTCTTCCTAATCATAACTCCTCCTTCCGCCAAGGCAATTGCTATCATGATAAATACAATGCTATCAATACTCATGGATATGAAGCCGCTATAATCTGCTAGTGCAAAGATTCCAATCCAAAGTATCTGTGCTTCGATGATGCTAAAAACATAAATCACCTTTGCCGCAGTTTTCCGTCCAAGTTCTTGTAATATTCCTCCAAAGACACTGGTAAGTATTACGGGTACAAAAGAAAACAAAAAGCAAAAATTGCATGAATACTAATCATCATTAACCCCTTTCTGTTTTTTCTATTCAAATTTTTGAATAGAAGCTATACAGTATACATAATTATATTATAGTGCAATCACTTAAAATTTACAAACTAGTTTCTACTGTTACACCACTATAATGTAATAATTTTAAAATTTGACAATGTCTGTTATAATTATATAGGTGATAAAAATGCAAAAAATATTAAGTCATATGAGAAAAGCAATAGAAGAATATAATATGATAGAAGAAAATGATAAAATAGCTATTTGTCTGTCAGGAGGAAAAGACTCAATAACAATGCTACATGCATTTAAAAATCTTCAAAGATTTTATCCAAAAAAATTTGAAATAGTTGCGATAAGTATAGACCCTGGTTTTAATTTTTTCGATACAAGCTTTCTTCAAAAAATTTGCGATAATTTAGAAATACCTTTATTTATTGAAGAAACACATGCAAAAGAAATTGTTTTTGATATAAGAAAAGAAAAAAATCCTTGTTCTTTATGTGCTAATCTAAGAAGAGGTGTTATTAATTCAATAGCTATAAGAGAAAATTGTAATAAAATAGCATTAGGGCATAATCAAGACGATGTTTTAGAAACTTTTTTATTAAATTTGTTTTATACAGGAAGTATTGGAACTTTTGCTCCTATAAGTTATATGGATAGAACAAAAATAACTTTAATTAGACCTTTAGTATATACCCCTGAAAAAGATATTAAAAGATTTATAAAAAAGAATACTTTAACTGTTATGCCAAAAGTTTGCCCGATGGATGGAAAATCAAAGCGTGAAGATATGAAACAATTAATATATACTCTTGGAAAAAACATTCCTATGATTAGAGCTAATTTATTTGGAGCAATAAGAAGAAACCTTCCAGAATGGAAATTATATAATAAATAATAAAATTACAAAATATTAAAAGCTGTTTTTTGAGTACGTCCCAAAAAACAGCTTTTTACTTATTTTACAATTTCAACCATTGCATTTTTTAAATTTTCTAATTTTTTATTTGCATCTTCATCAGAAGAACCTTTAACACCCATATATAATTTTATCTTTGGCTCTGTCCCTGATGGTCTTACACAACACCAACTATCGTCTTCTAATTCATAATATAAAACATTTGATTTTGGTAATCCTGTAGATTTTGTCTTACCTGTTATCATGTCTTTATCAATATCTTTTTCTATATCTTTAAATTCTAAAACTTTATAATCACCTATTCTTTCTACAGGTGTATTTCTCATATTAGTCATCATCTCTTGAATTTTTTCAGCACCTTCTGCACCTTCTAGTATTATTGATACTTGTGTTTCTTTATAATATCCATATTTTTTATAAATATCTTCCATAGCATCCCATAAAGTCTTTCCTTTTGATTTGTAGTAACATGCTGCCTCGCAAAGTGCCATGACTGCTGCTATTCCATCTTTATCTCTTGCATAATCTCCAATTAAACAACCATAACTTTCTTCAAATCCAAATACATATGTTTTATCTTTATTTTCTTCTGCTTTTTTCATAACACTACCTATATTTTTAAATCCTGTCAAAACTTCTATACACTCTAACCCATATTCTTTAGCAATTGCTCTTGTTAAATTTGAAGATACTATAGTAGTAATAATCATTCCATCTTTTGGAAGTATTCCTTTTTCTTTCATTTGAGATATTCTATATTCTGCAATTAATAGTGCTGACATATTTCCTGTATAGTCCATATATTTTCCAGATTTAGTATCTTTTGCAAAAATTCCTAAACGATCTGCATCAGGGTCTGTTGCAAGAACTACATCTGCATCTACTTCTTTAGCTAGCTCTAATGCTAACTTAAATGCTTTTTTATCTTCAGGATTTGGATAACTAACTGTTGGAAATTCTCCATCTGGTTCTTTTTGTTCTGGCACTACATATAGGTTTTCTATTCCTATATCATGTAAAAGTCTTTCTGCAACTGTATTTCCTGTTCCATGTAATGGCGTATATACTACTTTTAAAGTTTTTCCTTCTTCTTTTACAACTTCTGGATTTAATACTTTAGATTTTAATACTCCTAAATATTTATCATCCATTTCTGTTCCAATAACATTAAATAAACCTTTACTTTCTGCTTCTTCTCTTGAAATTTCTTTTATTTCATTATAGTTTTTAACTGCTCTTACTTTTGATATTATATCCTTATCCCTTGGAGCTACTATTTGAGAACCATCATCCCAATATACTTTATATCCGTTATATTTTGGTGGATTATGACTTGCTGTTATCATAACCCCAGCTGTACAACCAAGTTCTCTTACAGCAAATGATAATTCTGGAACTGGTCTTAAATTTTGGAATAAATATGTTTTTATCCCGTTTGCATTTAAAATTAAAGCAGTCTGCAAACTAAACTCTTTTGACATTCTTCTAGAATCATAACTAATTGCAACACCTTCAGAACCTGTTCCTTGTTCTACTATATAGTTTGCAAGTCCTTGTGTTGCCTTTCCTACTGTATATTTATTCATTCTATTTGTTCCTGCACCAATTACTCCTCTTAGTCCTGCTGTTCCAAATTCTAATTCTTTGTAGAATCTATCTTCGATTTCTTTTTCGTCACCTTTTATTTCTAATAATTCTTTTTTAGTCTCCTCATCAAATTCTGGGCTTTCACACCATTTTTTGTATTCTTCCATATAATTCATTTTAATTCCTCCATTTCTTTTTTATTTTTGTTATTAAAAAACGTCGCAATTAAGACGTTCTCACTATAACAAGTTGTCACATGAGAAACGCCTTTTACGACATTTCCTCTAATCTAATTTATAAAATTTCTTATATAATTCCCTTGCTGTACTTGGACAATCTACTCCTGCTGAATCTGCATTTTTGACTGGTGCAAATTCCTCTTCTCTTTTTACTCTTAAAATTGCCATATCATCAACTTCACTGAACGCATCAAATAGAAATGCTTCAAATTTATAAGCATTTGGTGAATCTGGTACCACAAGATTTCCATCTTTATCAATATATTTTGCTTTTTTATATGCTACATGATAAGGAAGTGGCTCTGCTCCCATTCTTTCTACTGCGTCCACACTAAATAAATTACAAAGGATATGAGATTCTCCATATAATAGCTCTCCTTCTTTATCAATTGCTTCTGCCATCTCATCTGTTATCTCTGTATATTCTATTACATTAGGTTTGCCATTTCTTTTGCAAAAAACTCCAACTCTCTCATGAGGATTAGCTTTTACTACAGATTTACATGCAACTGTAACTTTCTTATCAATTGCCACTCCCATAAGAACAGGATCTACCATTTTAACAAGGCAATTATCTACTCCTCCAATAAATACCCACTCAACACCTAATTCTTTCATTTTTTTAGTCATACCTGTTTTTACTAAAGACTCATATATTCCACCATGACCGTCTGCTGCAAGTTTTATTAATCCATCTTCACCAATTAGAATTTTTCCTTCTGTATCCATCATTGGTAATTCTCCTTGGATAAAAAAGAATAAATTTTTATCTTTTTCATACCCAAAATATTTATGTTCTTTAAAGAAATTAACTGTTGCTTCGTTATTCTCTTTACTTGTCATAATAAACCAAGGTATAATAACTCCATACTTTTTACCTTCTTCTTTTAGACTATCACATAATAATTCAAATAAAGATTTATGTGAACTTAGCCCTATATCATAAGTTCCTTTTGGTCCATTATGTCCAAGTCTTGTTCCTTGTCCTCCTGCCATCGTGACTGCCGCTAATTTTCCCTCTTTTATCGCTCTTTTTCCAATATCCTCATAATATTTATATTTATCTCCTAGCTTAAATTTATCTAAATAATCAATTGGTGTAATTTCATCTTTACTATTTTTTACTTCTTTCTTTGTACTTTCGTATAGACTATTTGCAAGTTCAAAATCAATTTCTTCAATTTGTTCTAATAATTTTCTCTTATGAATATCATCTAGTTTATCATAATGATTTAATAAATGTTCTTGTCCATACTTCTTTAAAATATCTTTTGCTTCTTCTACCTTATCATCCATTTTTGCAATCTCCTTTTCTTTATAAAGTATTATATTTATTTTTATATACTATTTCTAAAAAAATATCAACCTTTTTTTATTTTTATTTTTCTATTTTCTTTTCTCCCGTAGTACTCAACACATTTTCATAGTTAATCATAACATTTTTTAAATCTTTTCCTACTTCTTCTATATCATAGCAATCTATAGTTTTTACTTTTTCATTTTTTTCTATCCACTTTTCTATATTTTCATTTATATTTTTTATATAATTTTCTTTTCCCTTTATCAAAATAATTAAATTCTCATTTTTTTCAATATATTTCTTTATTTCTTTA
Organism: uncultured Clostridia bacterium; assembly: GCA_944386415.1. Lineage (GTDB taxonomy): Bacteria > Bacillota > Clostridia > TANB77 > CAG-508 > CAG-269. Next base: position 34,306 of record CALXAY010000007.1, read on the forward strand.
AACTTATTTAAATCATCATTTTTCCAATTAATATTAAAAATACTTTTCTTTTTATTTTCTTTTAGATTAATCCTTGATATCAAAGTTTTTATTGTTTCTTCTAGATTATTTTCTGTTAAAATTACAATCTTATTATCTTCTTCTAGCTTTTGTTCTATATAAGGTAAAGTAATCATCTCAAAATGATAATCGCTAGCATAAAATGTACATGTTTTTTCTTTTGTTTTTTGTTTTTTATCCATAAAAAAACCTCTCCTTTTCTTTTAAAGCATACGGAAATATAGTTTTTTCATCTGCTTACTGGTAAATTTTACCATTTCTTTACAAATATGTCAATATTATTTCAATTATATTTCAAAAAAGATTTCGACATTTTTCTTATGATGTATAAAAAAATTTTATTTTGTTAATACTTAAAACAAGAAGATTTTAGAAAAAAAGTTTATTGGAGGTAACTTATGAAAAAAATATTAAATTCATTTAAAAATTCCAAGGTAAAAATGGTAATTATTTTAAGTTTTTTACTTTTTTTATATACTACAATCTGTGCATTTTCTTATGCTCAAAATATATCAACAGATATTTCAAACAGTGTTTTTAGATTACACGTAATTGCAAATAGTGATAGTGAAGAAGATCAAAATTTAAAATATAAAGTTAGAGATAATTTATTAAAACACATGAAAGAACTATGTTGTGATTGTAAAAACAAAGATGAGGCAATAAAAATAGTAAAAGAACATCTAGAAGAATTTAAACAAATTGCTTTGCAAACTATTAATGATAATGGTTACTCTTATAATATAAATATAAACATTGGTAATTTTGAATTTCCAACTAAAGAATATGGAGATATTTCGCTTCCAGCGGGCTTTTATGATGCTTTAAAAGTTGAAATCGGTGAAGCTAAAGGGCAAAATTGGTGGTGTGTAATGTTTCCTCCTCTATGTTTTATTGATGTAACTTCTGGAGTGGTTCCAGAAGAATCCAAAAAACAATTAGAAAATGATCTGTCTGAAGAAGAATTTGCTCTCGTTTCTGAGGATTCAGATATAAAGATTCAGTTTAAATTTAAAATACTTGAATTTTTCAACGGAAATGGATTTACTACAGCAAAAAAATAGTTGCAAAGATTTTCATTTTATGGTATATTTGTGAAGTATTAGAGTGTAATATTATACACTCTAATTTTATTTGTAATATAGTAGTATAAATTCAATGGAGGGAATATAATTGGAAAAATTAGTAGTTACAGGACCTACTCAATTAAAAGGAGAGGTTACAATAAGTGGAGCAAAAAATGCAGCAGTAGCACTTTTACCTGCAACACTTTTAATAGATGGTGTTTGCACTATTGAAAATTTGCCACATATTAGTGATATAGAAATATCTTGTAAAATTCTAGAAAAATTAGGAGCTAAAATCACTTGGAATGATAAACACTGTATAACAGTAGATACAACAAATATTTCAACAACAAAAGCTCCTTTAGATTTGACAAGTAAATTTAGAGCTTCTTATTACATAATTGGAGCAATGCTTGGTAGGAAAGGAGAAGTTGAAGTAGGTATGCCTGGTGGTTGCAAATTAGGTGCAAGGCCTATTGACCAACATATCAAAGGTTTTGAAGCTTTAGGTGCAACGGTTTCTATTGAAAAAGGAAAAATTAATGCAAAGGCTAAAAAATTAAAAGGAACCTCTATATATATGGATATTGTTTCTGTTGGAGCAACTATTAATGTAATGCTAGCATCAGTGCTAGCTAAAGGTACAACAACAATAGATAACGCAGCAAAAGAACCTCATATAGTTGATGTCGCAAATTTTCTAAACACAATGGGAGCTGATATTCGCGGAGCTGGAACTGACGTGATAAAAATTAATGGTGTAGAAAAATTACACGGAAATGCTACATATTCAGTAGTTCCTGATCAAATAGAAGCTGGAACTTTTATGCTTGCAGCAGTTGCAACAAGAGGAGACTTAACTTTAAAAAACTGTATTACAAAACACTTAGAATCTATAACAGCTAAAATTATTGAAGTTGGGGGCAATGTTGAAGATTATGGTGATAGTATACGTGTTTGGTGTAACAAAAGACCAAATAAAGCAAATATTAAAACTTTGCCATATCCAGGTTTTCCAACAGATTTACAACCACAAATGGGTGTTGTATTATCTTTAGCAAATGGTAATAGTGTTATTAATGAAAGTATTTGGGAATCTAGATTCCAATACACAGATGAGTTAAACAAAATGGGTGCTAAAATTACAGCAAATGGTAAAACAGCATTTTTTGAAGGTGTTAAAAAATTATCTGGTGCTCCTGTTTATTGTACAGATTTAAGAGCAGGTGCTGCACTAGTAGTTGCAGGTATAGCAGCACAAGGTGAAACAGATATATATAACTTACAACATATAGACCGTGGATATGAAGATATAGAAGGAAAATTCAGAAAATTAGGAGCAAATATCAAAAGAGTAACAGAAGAATAAGGAAGTAAAAACAATGTTTAATTTTTGTAGTTTATATAGTGGAAGTAGTGGAAATAGTTTATTTGTTGAAACTGATAATACAAAAATTTTAGTAGATGCTGGTGTTAGTTGTAAAAAAATTGAAACAGCTTTAAATGATATAAATATTAACCCCAAATCTTTAGATGGTATTTTAGTTACACATGAACATATAGATCATGTTCAATCTTTAGGAACTTTATCTAAAAAATTTAATTTGCCTGTATTTGTTAATCAGGAGACTTTAGATGCCATGCCTAAACAAAAAGATAAGATATCAGACAAAAATATTAAACTTTTTAAAGTTAATAATAAATTTGAAATTGGTGATTTGTTAATAAAACCATTTTCTATCCCTCATGATGCTGCAAATCCTTGTGGTTTTAGCTTATATAAAAATGATAAGAAAATAAGTATTGCAACAGACATTGGTCATATGACAAATGATATATTAAAAAATTTAGAAGAAAGTTTATTTGTTATGTTAGAAGCAAACTATGACCCTGAAGTATTAAGATATTCATCTTATCCTTTTTCTTTAAAGACAAGAATTGCGGGTCCAACTGGCCATTTATCAAATGAAATAGCAGGAAAAACTATCTCTTATTTGATAGATTCTGGATTAAAAAATGCAATGCTTGGGCATCTAAGTAAAGAAAGTAACTTTCCAGAACTTGCTTATCAAACTGTTATTGATGAACTTATTTCTAATAACAATCAAGATAATCTTATTCTTAATATTGCTTCTAGAGATACACATAGTAAGATTATTGATATTTAAAAATAAAAAACAAAAAGTAAAAAATAAGGAAATAAAAAGATGCTAACTATTAATATTATTTGTGTAGGTAAAATTAAAGAAAAATATTTAAGAGATGCTATAGATGAATATTCTAAAAGGCTTTCTAAATATTGTAAATTAAATATTATTGAACTTTCGGATGAAAAAATTCCTGATAAACTAAATTCTAGTTTAGAAATAGAAATTAAGGAAAAAGAATCAAATAAAATACTTACTCACATTCCTAAAGATGGTTACAAAATTGCTTTGGATTTAAGAGGTAAAGAACTTACTTCTGAAGATTTTTCTAAAACTATTGATAATATTTCTATGGAAAATAGTAATATTTCATTTATTATTGGTGGTTCTTTAGGGTTAACAAGCAAACTTCTAAATAATTGTAACAAAATAATTTCTTTTTCTAAAATGACTTTTCCTCATCAGCTAATTAGAGTATTTTTACTTGAACAAATCTTTAGAGCTTTCAAAATTTCACATGGTGAAACTTATCATAGATAATTTATATATTGTAGAGAAAATATAATTTAGAAAAATAAGGACCAAAAAAACAAAATATTTTCTCTACAAAGTTAAAATCTTTATTTAGTATTATATTCTTATGTTTATTTTAATTTTCGTAATATTTTTTTGGATAATTTTTGAACAATTATTTTTCTAACTATAAAAAATATTGAAATAAATATAATTAGTTTTATCATAATAAATCCTTTCAAATTTTATGTTTTCTTATTAATCTTCAAACATAATCTTTTGCTTTTAAAATTTGGAAAGAATTTCCAAAGAATTAAATTATAGCTATATTACTATTTTTTATAAAATTTGTCAAGAAAATTTAATATTTATTTTTCTTAATTATCAATACATGATTTTACATATAATAGTACTTGCAATTATCCCTACAATATCTGCAGCTAATGCTGCTATTAATATATATCTTGTCTTTTTTATTTTTATACAACTTGTATATACTGCAATTGTATATAATGTCGTTTCAGTTGACCCAAGTATTGTAGATGCTATATTTCCAATTAAACTATCAACTCCACAACTTTTCATAATATCTGTTGCAACAGCTATCGAACCGCTTCCAGATATAGGTCTTAATATTGCTAGTGGCATAAGCTCACTTGGAAAATTTAATATATCAAGAATAGGACTAGAAATATTTATAATTAATTCTAAAACACCTGAACTTCTTAATGCTCCAATAGCTAAAAACAAACCTATTAATGTAGGCAAAATACTTAATGTTGTTTTTATTCCTTCTTTTGCTCCTTCCAAAAACGTATCAAATACTTTATTTTTTTCCCTCAATCCATACATAATAATAAGTAAAATTACCATTGGTATTGCTACATTTGACAGAAAATTTATTATTTTCACTTTAATCTCTCCCCTTTTGTAAAATTAATCACAACTTTTGCAATAATAACTCCTATTATTGCAGAAATAATAGTTGCTAGCCATGTTGGGAATATAATTAAAGTTGGATTTTCTGATCCAAGAGAATTTCTAATTGCAATTACTGTAGTAGGAATAATTTGAATTGATGCTGTATTTATTACTATAAACATCATCATAGAATCTGTTAAAGTATCCTTTTTCTCATTTTCTTCTTGCATAGATTTCATTGCTTTTAATCCAAGTGGTGTTGCCGCATTTCCTAATCCCAAAATATTTGCGATCATATTCATAGATATTTCTTTTTTTATCTTTTTATTTTCTTTCAATTTAGGAAATAAAAAATTAAGGATTGGCTCTAAACATTTAGTTAAATTTTTAATTAATGTCGTTTTACTTGCAATTTGCATAATACCACTCCAAAGACACATACTCCCCAATAAATCTATTGATAAACTAATTGCTGAATTGGTACTTTCAAAAATTGAATTATTTAGGTTTTCTAAATTTCCTGAAAAAATTGCAAAAGAAAATGATATTATTATAAAAACTGGCCAAACTATATTTAACATACCATCACCAACATAATTTTATTTATTAATTATGGTTTTTATTCCAAATTGAATTGACCAAGTCTCTTCTTTGTGATATATTAAAGCATAAGCAAAAGGATTGTAAATATATAACTTTTAAGGGGGAATTAGTTATGAAGTCAACAGGTATTATTAGGAGAATGGACGAACTAGGTAGAGTTGTTATTCCAATTGAAATAAGAAATCAATTTAATATAGTTGAAAAAGATCCAATTGAAATCTATGTGGATGGCTCTTCTATAGTATTAAAAAAATTTGAACCTAATTGTATCTTCTGTGGAAATACAAAAAATTTATTAACATATCATGATAAATTAATTTGTAAAGACTGTTCAAAAAAAATAGGAAGTCTAAAAGACGATGAATAGAGAAGAAGTAAAACTTCTTCTCTATATAAATAACTTGTATATTTCATTTTTATTTACATTTCTATCTTTTGCTATTTTTTTAATAATTTCTTTTTTTTCTAATCCTTGTTCTTCATAATATTTATAATGTTCATTTATACTTAAATTGCATAAATCATTTTTCTTTTTTTTGTAATTTCCTTCAATAATTAAAACCATTTCACCTTTTAAGTTATCTACTTTTTCAAGTATATCATCAATTTTTTCTCTAATAAATTCTTCATGAATTTTACTTATTTCTCTAGCAAGAACTACCTTTCTATCCTCGTCTAAAATCATTTTTAAATCTTCTAAAGTACTTTTTATTTTATGAGGTGCTTCATAAATAATAACGGTTTTATTTATATTTTTTATTTCTTCTAACTTTTCTTTTCTATTTTTTTTGTTTAATGGTAAAAAACCATAAAAACAAAACTCTTTTGTGTCAATTCCTGAACAAATTAAAGCATTAACCATTGCACATGCTCCTGGAATTGGAACTATTTTTATATCTTCTTTTATACACTCTCTTACTATCTCTTCACCTGGGTCGCTAATTCCAGGTGTTCCTGCATCTGATACTAAAGCGATATTTTTTCCATCTTTTAACTCTTTAATTAGATAATCACATCTAAATTCTTCATTATGTCTATGATAACTTACCATTGGCTTTGAAATTTCTAAATGATTTAATAATTTCAAAGTATGTCTCGTATCTTCTGCTGCAATTAAATCCGCTTCTTTTAATACTTTTATAGCTCTCAATGTAATATCTTCTAAATTACCTATTGGTGTTGCTACTAAATATAATATTCCTTCTTCTCTTCTTAGCATTTTATTTTCCTCCAGATTTATCTATATTTTATTATAAATTTCTAATATTTCTTTTGTGTAATTTCCATTTTCATCATAAATATATAAGTTTTTGTCAACCTTCAGAAATGGTTTTGCATTTTTTATTCCTTTTATTAATATTAATTTAGGTTGTTTGTTTATATTAGAATATACAAATCTGATTTCTTTTGGCTCTATCTTATAATATCTAAGCAAACTCAAAATATCAACTAATCTTTCAGGTCTATGTACCATATAAAATTCGCCTTTATCTTTTAATAAATCTCTTGAAATTTTTATAAAGTCCTCTAAATTAGCTGTTGTTTCATGTCTTGATATTATTTTTTTCTCCTCTTCATTAACTATCCCTGTACTTTTCCTTTTATAAGGTGGATTAGTTACTATTACATCAAAAGTCTGTTTTTTATATAAATTATTTAAGCTTAAAATATTTTCATTTATTACTTTAAATCTATCTTGCAGATTATTTAATATAGAACTTCTTTTTGCCATATTACTTACTTCTTTTTGTATCTCTACCCCTATTACTTCTTTTAGCTCCGTTTTTCCACATAATAAAATAGGAATAATACCTGTTCCTGTTCCTAAATCTAAAACTTTACTTCCTCTTTTTATATTTTTAGCAAAATCTGATAGCAAAACACTATCTATTCCAAAACAAAAGCCTTTTTCATTTTGTATTATTTGCAATCCTTTAAATTCTAAATCATCTATTCTTTCATTTTCTTTTAAATTTATTTTCATTTTCTTTTCCTTTAAACATTTTTTCATTTCCTACATATTATATACTAAAATAGCGAAAAAATCAAAGTTTGGAGGTTTTTTATGGAATATAATGAAAATAGAGGTGGTAAAAAAACACCTCATAAAAAACAATTTAGCTTTAATTCTTGTACTAAAAACACAATAAAATCTCTAAGAGAAGTAGAATATTTTTTAAATAATTTAAGAAATTTTACTCGTTGTATGCATTTATACAAATTCTTTAAGAAGTAAGTTCTTGAACAGTGTATATTTCACCAAATTCTTCATTTTCATTTCCATCTATTAATATTTTTAGACTATTTACTTCGTTTAACTGAGTTAATGTATTTACTATAGAATTTATTAAATTCTTTTTTGTTTTTTCATCTGTTTTATCATAATTTAAAAAATCAGATGAAAAATCTAACGTTAGACAATCTCCATCTAACTGCGAACTTAATAATTTTGTGTTTTCTGGAATAATCTTTACTTTCCCTTCATCTTTTGGTCCTTGTATTAGTAAATTAACCATTTTCTCATATGGCTTTTCTAGTATTTCTTTTATATCTATTAATCTTGCTTCTGGCTCTAATTCATTTGTTTCTTTATTTGGAAAATATAAACTTACAATTGTTTGTCTCAATTGATCTTCTGAAATTTCTTCTTCTGGCGTATATTCTTCTACTATTGTTTGATCTTTTACATTAACTTTTTTTAGGTAATTAATTAAAAAATAGCCTCCAATTATTAAAATAATAAATAAAATTAGAAAAATTATAATTATTTTTTTATTTTTCATTTTTTCTCCCTCTTTCTTTCTATTTTTATATTCAATATTATTATTTGTTTGTCCTTTTTAGAACTTGAAAATAATCTGTTTTTGAAAATACTGCTTTTTCCTTTGTCTTAAAAGTAATGTAAATTACATTTTTTTCCATTTGACAAAATGGCTATTTCCGTATAAAATTAAGGTGTTTCAAAGTATATTTTTATAGACAGAAAGGAAGATTTTGTCATGAATAATGAATTGTTACATGTAGGTTTAGATGTAGGTTCTACAACTGTAAAGATTATCGTTATGGATAAGAACTTAAATACTATATATAAAAATTATATGAGACACTTTTCAGATACAAAAAATACTGTATGTAGTGTCTTAGAAGATTTATTATTAAAATACCCAAATAATACATTTACACTAGCTTTAACAGGTTCTGGTGCTATGTCTGCTGCTAAATTTTTAGGAGTAGACTTTATTCAAGAAGTTGTTTCTTGTAAAAGAGCTGTTGAAAAATACATTCCAAGAACTGATGTTGTAATTGAGCTTGGTGGTGAAGATGCTAAAATTATCTATTTTGACCAATCTATTGAGCAACGTATGAATGGTACTTGTGCTGGTGGTACTGGTGCATTTTTAGATCAGATGGCGTCTTTACTTCATACAGATACTCAAGGATTAAATGAACTTGCCAAAAATTATAAAACTATTTATCCTATCGCATCTCGTTGTGGAGTTTTCGCTAAAACTGATATTCAACCTTTAATTAATGAAGGTGCTGCAAAAGAAGATATTTCTGCATCTATTTTTCAAGCTGTTGTAAATCAAACTATTAGTGGCTTAGCTTGTGGAAGGCCTATTAGAGGCAATGTTGCCTTCTTAGGCGGACCACTTAATTATTTATCAGAACTTCGTAAAAGATTTATTGAAACATTACATTTAAAAGATGATGAAATTATAGTACCCAAAGAAGCTCATCTTTTGGTTGCAAAGGGTGCTGCTTTAGATTCTATAAATACAGAAAGCATTACACCAGACCAGCTTGCTAAAAAAATTGAAAATTTAAAAGTATCTCATGATAATACTTCAAAACCTTTAGATCCTTTATTTAAAAATAATGACGAATATAAAGCTTTTAAAGAAAGACATGATAAAAATAAAGTAGAAAGAGGAGACCTTAGTTCATATGAAGGTGATTGCTTCCTTGGAATTGATGCTGGGTCTACTACAACAAAACTAGTACTAGTCGATAGAGACGGAAAGCTTCTTTATTCTTTATATGGAAGTAATGAAGGAAATCCTCTAAAAAGTGTTATGAATATGCTAAAAAAACTTTACCATGAATTACCAAAAAAAGCTATTTTAAGATATAGCGGTGTTACAGGATATGGTGAAAGTTTAATACAAACAGCTTTAAATGTTGACCTAAATGAAATAGAAACAATTGCACATTATACAGCTGCAAAAGAATTTGAACCTGATGTTACAAGTATTGTTGACATTGGTGGGCAAGATATGAAGTACATAAAAATGAAGAATGGTTCAATCGACAACATTATGCTAAATGAAGCTTGCTCTTCAGGATGTGGTTCTTTTATAGAAACTTTTGCTAAGAGTTTAAATATAGAAATCTCAGAATTTGTAAAAGAAGCAATCACATCAAAAACCCCTGTTGACTTAGGCTCTAGATGTACAGTGTTTATGAACTCTAAGATAAAACAGGCTCAAAAAGAAGGATATTCTGTTGGAGACATTTCTGCAGGACTTTCATATTCTGTTATTAAAAATGCTATACAAAAAGTTATGAAAGTAAGAGATGTAGAAACATTAGGAGACCATATAGTTGTACAAGGTGGAACTTTTTATAATGATGCTGTTCTTCGTGCTTTTGAACTAATTGTTGGTAAAAATGTTATAAGACCAGATATCGCAGGACTTATGGGTGCATATGGTATGGCTTTACTGTCAAAAGAACAATATGAAGCAAACCTTGATATGGAATACAAATCTACTATTTTAAAAGAAGATGAATTAGACAAACTAGAAATTAAAGTTACACATACTCGTTGTGGTATTTGTGAAAACCATTGTAAATTAACTATAAATAAATTTAGTAATGGTCAAATACATGTGTCTGGTAACCGCTGTGAAAGAGGTTCTGGAGCAATTACAAAAAAGAAAGACTTACCTAATTTAGTACAGTATAAATATCAAAGACTATTTGATTATACTCCTCTAGAAGAACAATATGCTACAAGAGGAACAATAGGTATCCCTAGAGTTTTAAATATGTATGAGGATTATCCTTTCTGGTTTACTTTCTTAACTAACTTAGGGTTTAGAGTAATTATTTCAGAAAAAAGTACCAGAGCTACTTATGAAAAAGGTATGGAATCAATGCCTTCTGAATCTGTTTGCTATCCTGCAAAACTTTCTCATGGACATATTGAAAGTTTATTAGAACAGGGGATAAAAACAATATTCTATCCATGTATACCATATTCTAGGAAAGAATATGAAAAAGCAGATAACCATTATAACTGCCCTATTGTCATTTCTTATTCAGAGGTATTAAAAAATAACGTAGAAGACCTAAAAGCTCCTGGAATTAAATTTATTAACCCATTTCTTCCTCTTGATAAGAAAAATTTAGTTAAGAAAATATTAGAATTAGATGAATTTAAAGAATATAATTTCACAAAAGCTGAATTAAATGAAGCAGCAGATAAAGCAGAAGCAGAATATCAAAAATGTAAAGAAGATATTAGAAGAAAAGGTCTTGAGACTGTTAAATACATTGAAGAAAATAATCTTAAAGGTATTGTCTTAGCAGGTAGACCATATCATGTAGACCCTGAAATTAATCATGGCATTGATACTTTAATTACATCTCTTGGTTTATGTGTTTTAACAGAAGATAGTGTTTCTGATAAAACAGAAGCAAAAAGGCCTTTAAGAGTTGTCGACCAATGGGTATTCCATGCAAGATTATATGCTGCAGCTGATTTTGTTGGAAAACACGACTGTCTAGAATTAGTACAATTAAATTCATTTGGTTGTGGTGTAGATGCTGTAACAACTGACCAAGTAGAAGAAATTCTATCTAGCTATGGTAAAATGTATACTCTAATTAAAATAGATGAAGTAAATAACTTAGGAGCTGTACGTATTCGTATTCGTTCATTACTTGCTAGTATGAAAAAACGTGAACAAGAAAAAATAGAACAAAAAGCTGATGGTGACTACGGAATTAATAAAAAGATATTTACTAAAGAAATGAAAAAGAATTACACTATTTTATTCCCACAAATGGCACCTATTCACTTTGAACTCTTAGAAACAGCTGCTAGAGCTTGTGGATATAATATAGAACTTTTAAGAAATTGTACTCAAAAAACGGTTGATACTGGTCTTAAATATGTAAATAACGATGCTTGTTATCCATCTATATTAGTTACTGGTCAAATGATTGAAGCCTTGCAATCTGGAAAATACGATGTAAATAAAACTGCTTTAATTATTTCACAAACTGGTGGTGGTTGTAGAGCTACAAATTACATTGGTTTCATTAGAAAAGCTCTAAAAGATGCTGGATTTGAAAATGTTCCAGTAATATCTTTAAACTTTGTTGGTATGGAAAAAATGCCAGGATTTAAGTTAACAGTTCCTCTTATTGAAAGATTATTTAAAACTGTTATTTATGCTGATCTTTTACAAAAAATGCTAACAAAAAATAGAGCTTATGAAGTAAATAAAGGAGAATCTCAAGCTTTATTTGATACTTGGATGGAAAAATGTAAAAAATTACTTACAAAATCAACTAATAAAGAGTTTAAACAAAGTATTTATGACATTGTTAATGATTTTGAAAAGATAGAATTAGATACATCTGTTGAAAAACCTAAAGTTGGTATTGTTGGTGAAGTTTTAATTAAGTATCATCCATTTGGAAATAACTATGTTGCAAATATCCTAGAAAAAGAAGGTGCAGAAGTGGTACTTCCTGACTTTATGGGATTTGCAAAATTTATGGCAACACATAAAATTACATTCAATAAGTTATTAAATACAAATAAAACTTCATCTAAAATTAGCAAAGTTGCTATTAAATTAATTGATATTTTAGAAAAAGATGTAAAAATTGCTTTAGCAAATTCTAAGAAAGGTTATCTTCCTCCATGTGATATCTGGCATCTAGAAGATAAAGTAAGAGACATTTTATCTATTGGAAATCAAACTGGTGAAGGTTGGTTTTTAACTGCTGAAATGATTGAATATATTGAACATGATATCCCAAATATTGTATGTGTTCAGCCATTTGCATGTCTTCCTAATCATGTTGTTGGAAAAGGCGTTATTAAAACTATTAGAAGTAAATTTCCAGAGGCTAATATTTCTCCTATTGATTATGATCCAGGTGCTAGTGAAGCTAACCAGACTAATAGAATTAAGCTTCTTATGACTGTTGCTAAAGATAATCTAAAAGCTAAACAAAATAGAAAAAAAGCCATTGATAATGAGAATGAAGAAAAAAATAAAAATGAAGCTTATAAAATAAAATAGACAAGCATTTGCTTGTCTATTTTATTTAAAATTGGTATTATTTCTAAAACAAACGTTTTTATTTATCGTGCTATAGTTGTTTTTGTCTACTTTTGCTGTTTACTATTTTCTTTTTGACATAAAATTCCAAAAATGTTATAATATAATTAGATACCAAATGGTATAGTATTATCAATCCCAAACAAGGAGAAGAACATGGAAAAGTTTCTGGAAGTCATCTCGAACATTTTCTACAAGGCTTTTATTGTTGCTCTCGTGATTTTTTGCTCTGGTATTTTCTTTTTTATCAGTAGCAATCTCATCGAGATGTTTCAATTCCTGTTCCCGATTCAAATTCTTTACTCTATCTTGAATTTGGGTGTAGCAGAAGGGTTGCCCATAGGTACAGTGTTGTGGTTTCTTATTTGCTGTGGTATTGTCATTCTTTTCTACATCTACTATCGGGACAATTAGAATCAGTAACTTCTGGTTTTAATACCTTCTCTTCTGACATTCTACTTGTCAGTAAAGCAGAAATTCTGCAAAGAATTTCTGCTTTATTTATTTTGTTCTTGAATCCTTCTTCTTTTTATGCTATATTTAATTTATAAAAATTTAAAGGAGAATGCTTTAATGAATTATTATAAAATTTTAGAAGTTGATAAAGATGCTTCACCTGAAGTTATAGAAAAAGCATACAAGACATTAGTTAAAAAATATCATCCAGACTTACAAGAATCAAATATGAGAGAAAAATCAGAAGGAAGAATAAAATTAATTAACGAAGCTTATGAAGTTCTTTCAAATCCTGTTTCTAGGTCTAAATATGATTTAACATTAAAACAATCTGAAATATCACAAGAAGATTATAATAAGTTATCTGAAGAAAATATTTCTTTACATAAGGAAATTAATAATTTAAAACAAAAATCAAATTTTCAATATACCCAAAATGATTTTCAGTTTACTGCTAACAATCACTCTCAGCAACCAAATTATAATGAAGAATATAGAAAACAATTAGAATATGAAAACGAAATTTTGCAAGCAAAAGAAAAAGCTTATCATGATGCATACATTCAAGATTTAAAAAATAGAGGCTATAAGATAAGATATAAAAAAACTCCTAAAGATTATTTTAAAAATCTTATTGCCTTTATCCTTACTTTACTAATTTTATTTTTACTACTACAAATACCTTTTATAAATAATTTTTTTAAATCATTATTTAGTGAAAATCCAATAATAAGAGCCTTTTTAAATATATTTTAAAACTCCTTTCATTTTTTAGAAAGGAGTTTTCATATAATTTTATTAAATAGCACATCTGCTTTCCTTTTGACAAATTCATTCAAAACAACAAATGAAATTATAAATATTACCATTTCTACTAATAATGCTAATGTAACATTCGTATCTTTAAATATTTTTGATAAATACATATATATAAGTATCATTATAATAGTTAAAGCATATTGAAATGATTTATTATCATTTCTTTTTACTACAGAATGTTCAGAATTCCAATTCAAATATGGTTTTCTTAAATCAACAATAATCATTAAATAACTATTTATTAAATTTATGAATATTGATATTATAAATATTAGCCCTATATTTATTAATCCTATTTTTGGAATATATATATTTATAATTCCTAATAATATTATAGATACAATAGTATTTAACAAAATTTGCAGTATATTTTTATATAAAAATTGCCTATAATAGCTAATTGGTATATATTTCATGAATATTGCGTTTTTTCCCTCTCTAGATATTGCAGTAAGCGATAAACTTGATAGAGAAAATATTACTTGTAAAAAACCTAATATAATACATATCATTTCACTATTAAATTCCATCGAATATAGACTTTGTTTTATCGTCTCATCACTATTCTGAATTGCTGAATCTATAACTGGTATCATTACATTTGCTAGCATTACTACAGTTATTAGAATCATAATTACAGGAAATATTGTTTGCATAAAAAATATAGGATTTTTAAATAACATTTTAAATTCCTTTTTTATATATGCTTTTTTTATACTAATTTTTCTATTTTTTATTTCAATTGGTCTTTTTTCTGCAAATTTTAAATTTCTTTTTGACGTATTTAATGTTTTTAATAGTATCCTTAGATATATTTTTTTTCCTATCAATATAAATAATCCCAATAAAAATACATCTAAAATAAATAAAATTATTAAGTATTTACATTTTTCTATTATATTTGTCCCTGTTAATATTTTTACTATAGCAAAAATGAAAAAATTCTGCTCTTGTAAATTACTAATATCTCCTAATAAAATATTTTCTGCCACTAATAATAAACCTATTAATAAAATACTAGTTAAATTTTGTAAAAAAGTCCTGTTTTTTATAAATGATAATATTTTAATAAATATTAATGCGAATATCCCTATTGTTGCAATAAATAATATTGGTAATAAAATTAGTACTAATAAAATAAATATAAAATATCCAAAATTAGTATAATTTAGAAATCCGTATAATATAAGCGGTACCAATCCAAATATTATTTCAGTGATATATGCCATTATTAATACTGTATTAAATTTTGAAATTAAAATTTCTTTTGTTTTTACTGGTAATGGTAATATTAATTCTAAATCCTTTGAAAAAAAGAAGATGTTTATTATTACTATGGTTATTTGAAACATTAATAATATTGCTAAAAATATCATATAAAAGTTTATAAATATTTCTGGCTTTCCCAATGATTTGCAAAACTTTATTGCTTCATAACTCACATATACTATTGTAATGGAAACAATTACTAACATCCAAAAATATATTGATTTGATATTTAACTTTTTTGTTTCTTTACTTACTAAATTTGTACTTTGATAAAAATCTTTTACAAATATTTTTGTCAAAGCTTTTATTTTACTAAACATCTTCTTCTCCTATTTTATTCCAAACTAAATGACATTACGAAATCTGTTCCTTCTCTTAATTGCATAATAATTGTTAAATTCTTTGATTCAGCTGCACTTCCTACACCACTTTTTATCTTTGTTGTATATATATATGTGCTACCTTCATTATCAATATCTATATTTCCTGTAGTATTTAAATTGTAATCAAAAAAATTTTCATTAACATATTCTTTAAATTTATCTAAAGTATCAAAATTATTATTTCTAAAAGTTCCATCTAATAATTCATATGCATGAGAATAATCTTTTGTGTTTATCATTTGTAAGAATATATATACATTTGCTTGTATCTTTTGACTTGTATCTAATTTACTATAATCCTCTTCATATGTATCTACTTTAATTGTATAATTATCTAACAATATTGTATAATCCCATATTCCATTAGTTCTAATAGTATATGAATTATTATAATTATCAACTAATATATATTCTGTATAATTTTCTTTAATTTCTACGTCATATTTTAATAATGATGAATATTGTATTCTATTTCTCAAACTGTTTACATATTCTTGAAAATCTGTATATGTAGGAAATCTTTCTTTTCTATATTCTTCATCAAGCAACTCATATGCTTCTTCTGGGTTATTCAATTCTTTTTGTTTAAAATCTTCTAAATATCTTCTACACATATTTTCATCACTAACAGCTTCGTATTTAAAAGAATTATTTTCATTACTTGTTATATTTGCTTCATTATCCTCTAGTTTTATCTCGTCTAAACTATTATACTTTCCATCTTCTATCTCTTCTATTTTAAATGCCATATTTCGCATATCTACTCTTACTATAAAATACTTTGTAGTATTATTTAGTATTCCTTCTACTGAATAAGTCATGACATTATTTCCTTGTAAATAATTCATTCTTTTGGCTACAAAATTTTCGTCTATATTATTTTTTATACACTCCTCTACTGAAAAAAATTCAGTTGGTTCTCTTAATTCTTTTTGACTATATTCTAAATCCATTTCTGGTTCTGGAACAGTTTCTACTGTTCCAGAACTTTTTTCAATTAATGTTCCTGCCTCTTTTTTTGTGTTTACTAACATTATTGATATAATTATTATTACTATTATTACCAAAATAATAGATATAGCAATTATTATTTTTTTGTTTCTACTCATAGGCTCCTCCTTTTATGGCTTCGTAACTGTAATTGCATAGTCATATCCTGGATTCCATGTAGTTGTTACAGATCGAATTAAATCAGTACTTCCACAATCATAAAATTGTCCATTTCCCGCATATATTGCCGTATGATATGCTGGAATTAAAACGATATCTCCTGCTTGTGCTTGTGAACCATCTTTTACAGTCCATCCTTTTCTCTGTGCTAATCCTAATAATGTTCTTGTAGTTTGTTGCCATCCTGCTAAATCAGTATATCCATATTCATATAATACCCATGTAACATATGCACTACAATCTATACCATTATAGTTATTTTCATCTATTGGTATTGTATTTCCATTATAATATACAAAGTTATGTTCTCTTACATAATCATGGCATTCTTTTGCAACCTCTAAAAAGTCTCCTCCATTTCCGATAAATTGTGATACATCTATTCCTGCTGCATTAAACATATTTGTCATATACATAAGTACATTTTCAATCCATCCTCCTGGTGCATCAGCATCTTCGCAATAAATCATTCCTATACTTCTAACCGTATAATTCCCTTCAGTAAAATAATAACCCAATCTTGCTATTTGATTACAAAAAGCTTCTATTGAACCAGCTGGAGAATCATATTTCATCCATCCACCACTAGGATTTCTAATACTAAACCAGTTGTTTCCACCTATTTGCAAGTTAGTTCCTGCACCACATTCTGCTGTGGTTACTGCAGCTGCAAATACTGCGTTAACTCTATACTCTTCTTGTAATCTTAAAAAATCTTCTGCATAAGCTACTAAATTTTCACTTCCTGCTCCTCCTGAACCTGCAAAAGCTGTTTTTAAAGTTTCAAGATCATCGATTACTATTTCTTTAGGTGACATATCAATGTGTACTATATAGTCATTTGCACTTACAGAGTTTAAACTTCCTGGATAGAATATGCTAAAGTCAAATTCTGTAACTCCATAATCAGCACCTGTTGCTTTATATAACAAATACTTAATTAAATCTACCATATCTGATGTGCTATCATTTGTTTCTAAAATTTCAAATAACCACTCTGCTACTGATCTTATACTACTACTGTTTCTTTCATAGTCTGGATCATTGAATATTGTTACAAAATTAGGTTCTTCTGAATCTGGATCTGTTTTCTCTTTTAATATTGGTGTTCCTTGAATATATTTTTGAGTTTCAACAGTATTTGTAATATTATCCTCAATATTTATATATTTAGTAAAGTATTCTACTAATACATCAACATCATAAGTAACAGTTGGTGGTGTGACAGTTGAAGTTGTTGTTGAGGCTAAATTGCTTGTATTGGTCGTGCTAGAAGAATGACTTGAAATATACCTTTGTCTTACACTGCTTCCTAAACTACTTTTTTTCGAATCTATTTCAGTACATGTAAAAGATGAACCATTTGCAGTCCCTGATGAAGTATATTCTGTATCTGGATGTGTTACCGTATTATTTGTCGTATTTGATGATGGTGCTTTATAAGTAAACTCATTTTGATAATCCACAATCCATACATTTGCTCTCGTTACTGCTATATTTAATGTATTTGTTTGAGTTACAACTGTTTTAACTGTTCTATAATTTTGATCTTCTCCCCATGGATCATGCGTATGAGCTGCTACTGTTCCACTTTCTGTTATTCCTCCACAATTTGCTGTTATAGTTGCGTCTCCAACTTCTGCTTTTGTTCTTAAGGTATATGTCCAATCATCAACATCTGTATTAATTGTTAAATTATCATGAACCGTTATTTCTATATCGCTATTATAGACTAAATCTGCTAATTCCATTACAAAGCCTTGTCCGTCTCCACAAACTAAAAACGCCCATAATAAATCGAATGGCATGGTATATGGTTCTACCATAACCTCATAATTTACATCTGTAGTTGTCATTGTATATGTTGTAGTATCTACTGGCTCAACATTTGGATCATTGGTTGTAACTGTAGTATCAACTTGTCTCCATGTAGCAACTACAGCAACATAATTAGAATTATTATTACTTTTCGCTATTCCTGCTGCACCTGCATCTGTAGTTATTATATAATTGCAATCTTTCATTATCTCACTTGGATCAAACCAACCATTAAGAGTATCACTAGATGGGTTAGATATATATACTTGTCCCTGTTCATTTATATCTACTACAGCCATTATATGACTGTTATTTGTAAAAATTGTTCCACCCTGCACAGAAACAAGTAATACTTTACCATTTCGTAAATTATCTTGTATTTTTTGTACTGTAGGACTATGATCAATCTCCGCTGCCATACCCAGCGAGTCCATTTCTTGTTTTAGAGTATCATAACTTGTAAGTCCATATTTTGAATTCATTTCAGCAGCTATATCTGCTGGCGTATAATTATTATTTGTCAAACCACTTGCAAGTATTGATACTGAGGTTGGTCCACATCCTGAATCTGAAATTGTACCACTCCAATATGCATTCCCTGCATATGTTCCTTTATATTGTTTGAATTGTTTATATGTAATTCCAGCTGATGATACATATTCTGAATCATACCCATCTCCAGTATTTGGTATTTCTGTAGCTGAACCTACATTTCCATTTTCATCTGCATTTTCTTCATTTTCCTTTTCTTGCTCTTCACTATCACTTCCATCACTTTGACTTACATTTGGATCTTCTGTCGTTCCTCTTGTTCTATTGTTGTCTTCCCAACCCCAACCAAGCCAACCTTGTTTACCATCTAAAACGTCTACTTGCCATGAAAGCCATTCTTCCATTGTTGAAACAATTATTCCGCCAGACTGGCTATCAATTACCTTTCCTCCTCCTATATATATTCCTATATGCCCATATGGTCCAGAACTTCCACTTCCTGTTCCATATACTGATGCACCTATTGGAATTTCACTCATATCCGTAGATATACAATGATGTTTATATGATTCATATGCTGAATAATGTCTACATGGTGTTATCCCAGCAGTATCATATACATCATATACCCAACCTGCACATAATCCTTCTCCTGGCCACGGTGTATTATTAGCTGCATCTATAAGCCTTTGTGAAATATCTGTCATTACTCCTTCTCCTGCTGCTATTGCTCCACCATTTCCTGAAGATGTTGAAGCTGCTGTTTGTCTCAAAGTAAAATGTGATAAAGCTGCTTGTTTTGCTGATTCACTTCCTGTGCTATTATACTCATCAATATATCCCTGGAATGTAGCTGGATCTACATATGTCATTGTAGATTTATTTCCATCAGTATATGCTCTTTTAAATTTTATAATTCCTTGTATCGAGTCTCCATTTATAACCGATTCCCAATCTACTGCTTCATCAGGATTAGGACGAGTATCAGGATATTGAGTAATCATCTCAGCCTTCATTAACTTTGCTAAATCTTCGGGTGAATCTAAATAGTCATCTACATTACTTCCATTTTCTATCATTTTATCCCATAACTCTTGCGGTGTTATAGATGTTGAAATACTACCATCTGAATTTATAGTAGTTCCATTAACATATGTTGAAGCTGCATATGGAGCATTACTCCAATCATCTTCTTTATATGTTCCGTCATCTATTGTTATAAAATATATAAAAGCTGATATTAATACAACTATTATTAATATAATAACTATTATCGGTAAAAATAATGTTGTTACAGTTCTTATTGCCATTTTAGCTAATTTTTTTGCAGTTTCTTTAAATTCTTCCATAAATTCACCTCTTATCTATGCATATTCTAAACATTTACTTCTATTTTAACTGCTTCGCTTCCTTGACCTTTATAAATAATTAAATTTGAAAATATCATCTTATCTATAATCTTATTTGAAACGTATCTACTATAAAATTTGATTGTTAATTCTTTAGTTTGTCCTGATTCTATATTAAGCATAGGATTTGTTAATTCATGTGTATATGCTGGATATTTTGCTCCTTTAGTATCCTCCAAATATAACGAATCTGTATATGATTTTCCATCTAAAGTAATTTTGTTTTCAGTATTATTAGTAATTTTTATATCATATTCTTCTCTATCCATATATATATTACTATTTAAAACTTCTACTTTTATATTTTCCTTTTCTGTAATTTTGTTAATTTCTTTATATTTAATATAGTTATTAATATTTAATTTATATTCACCATTAACTTTTTCAACTGTTATATAATCTTGTTTTGAATAACCATTGTTACTTTTTCCGCTTGCCAATAAATCTTCAGTGATATCAACTCTATATATGTCACCAACCCAATTTTCAACAGAATACGTCTTTCTTTCTCCTCCAAATACATTTTGATAATATGCTTGTTCGAAACTTTCTAAAGAATTATATAATTGTTCTTTGCAATTATCTGTTAATAAATTGTATGCTTCTGAAGTTTTTCCTTCATTACAAAAATCCATAAAATCTCCTATTACTTCTGCTGCTGTTTTTAATTTTTCATATGAATTTCTATTTCCAGTTACCGCAGAATACATAGATTCAAAGTCTACATTTGTTTCTTGTCTTATTTCTTTTATTGTATTTCCCTCTGATATTGCATTTGCATCGATTAACTTATTGTTACTATTATTTCTTTTTCCTAAGAAGTTAAAAAATTGGACTATAATAATAACAGCGGCAATAATGCCAACTGTTATCCATATTTTCTTTCTATGATTATTATACCATAATCTTAATTCTTGCATAATTACCGCTCTCCTCACAATTATAAAGTTTTTTTCTTATATTTATTAAATCTATCTACTCTTTTCATTGCTTCCTTACTTGCCGCTTTTGCTTTCTTCTCATCTTTTATTCCAGCTTTTTCTTGAAATTCTCCTGCAAAATGTTCTTCCCATTTCTTTCTATCTGGACCTTTATATTTTTCTCCAACTCTTTGGGCATATTTTGCATCAGCAATTGCTTGGTCTTGTGTTATTGATGAATCTTCTTTTCTCATTAATTCAGCTGTTGCTGCATCTTGAGCATTAACTTCGTTCATGATATATTTATTAATTGTTCCATCTTTTTCCATCCTTTTAATTTCTTCTTTAGCAAAATTATTTTTTCTTAATACCTTTTTATATTCTTTTCTTCTCTCTCTTAAAGCTTCATCTTTCATCATATTTCTAAAGTTTTCATCATTACTTCTCTCTGCTAATTGCATCATATAATTTTCTCTATTAGCAACTAAATTATCTGCAGCATTATATCCATTATTTGCAAGTACTTTACCTGCCATATAACCTGCTCCTGCTCCTGCCGCTCCATATTGAAAAGCATTACTTGGATCTCCTGTTGCTACTCCTGCTGCAACACCTACTCCCGCTGCTAAAGCTCCTGTAGCTGCCTTGAATACAGGTCTTGTAAATCTAGAGGCCATTCTTATCGCTGGTGCAGCTCTCATAGAATATTTTACAGCATTTCCTCCAATTGTTTTCCCTACTTTTGCAACTCCTTTAATAAATTTTTTTCTTTTAGGAATATTTTTATTGTTATCTAGAGCCATATTGTTTGGATTAGTTGAATTAATTGAGTTAGTTGAACCACTTGAATCATTTGAGTCTTTTGAGCCATTTGAATAATTTGAACCATCATCATTTTCTACAGTCATTCCTTGTTGTGTAGATTCATTAGCAGTTGGCATATTTGTATTTGTATTTTCTCCTGTACTTTCATCACTTTTTTCTTCATTACCACTAGCCATTGTTACTCCAGCTCCAATTTGTGCTCCTGCCATCACTGCTGTTTCATCAATTGTATCCTCATCATCTTCAAATACATCACTCATTTGTCTTACTGATGTATTTCCTCTTGTTCCTTCATTTCCTCCATTACCACTTGATAATTTTTTTGAATTTTTTTCATTTCCACGTCCTGAAATTAAATTAGCTATTTTATTTATTCCTGCCATTGCTAAAGCTCCTCCTGCAGCTCCATTAAGAGCACTTGGAGTACTTGCTTTCTCAAATCCGAAAAGACTTCTTAATAATTTTTCTGCTGGTATCATAAATCCTATTGCAACAATAGAATAAATTATATTCTCTCCTGCTAGTTCAAATGCTGAAGTTATCAAAATATAATATAATAATAAATGCATTGGTTGTATTAGTAAATTAAATATATATTCCCTGAACCACTTTGTAAATCCTTGTGCACTTCCATCATTTATTTTATCAATTGGATATGTCATTGCAACCATAGGTGCTATCATAGTTAAAAATGCCATATATAATACCCTTCTTAAATATACAAATGTAAAATACACAGTAAAAAATACTAATACCAAATAACATATTACATATCCTACATAACTAAATCCTCCTGTATCAAATTGGAACTCTAATCTTAATTTTCCAAGTAGATTTGTTGGATATGATACAAAGGCAACATCACCTTCGTTAACATCAACTGTTCCATCTGTAGTTAATTGATTACCATCCTTATCATATAACATATAAGATAAATCATTATCATTAAACCACTTTACCATTTTTCCATTTTCATCAACAGGAAATCTAACAGCATATGCATTTTGATCAACTCCTGTCGATACTATATCTGTTAATTTTTGAACCAATGTAACAGAAAAAGCCATAATATAATGCATTAGAAACAATAACATTAGTCCTATAAACCAATCTTGTAACATTTGTCTATATTTTGCTTTGTCTGATGCAAGTGTTGAAAGTAGCATTCTTATACCAATATACAAAAGAACTATCATCATAGCAACTAATGCTATATTTCTTATTCCTACATACCAACGTGAAATTGCACCAGATAAATCTTCTGCAATGTTTTGTTTAGATGTTATAACTTTTTCACCTTCATCGTTTGTATAATACCAATTTCCATCTGAATCCTCACTAAGTTGTATTGGATCACCAAAAAAATCTACATTAAATAAAAGTATCTTTCCTTGAAAAATTTCTTCTGGACTATAATTAAATACCGGTAAATACAATGTTGCTGGTACCTTTACATCTTCTGAAAATACAGATGCACTTACTTGAGAAATTGGAGCAGACGATGAACTAGTTGCTATATCTACTACTACTGTTCCTATTACAATTGTAGCTGCTGCTTTAGCTAGGGCCGAACCTATTGTTCCTATAAGTGCTACAACTCCAACTCCCGATGCTACTGCTGCAACTACTGTTGCAATAGCTGCAACTACAGCTACAGCAACTACCAATATTTTCCCTAAAATTTCCCAAATACTTGCTTCTACATCTACTGGATATATGGATGTATTGGTACCCATTATAGCATCTTGTGCAATCCCTATTATAGCATCACCAATAGTTGCAACCAATGACATTACAGGAGTTAATAGCTTACCTCCTCCTTCAACAATCACATCAGTCACATCTGCACCTAATGTAGGTTTTGCAACTATAAATTCAAATACTAGAATAAATATCAGCACTATTATTATCTTTGACCATATGCTTTTATTCGTAAAAAATTTCATAAGGTTTCCCTCCAATTTAGTTTCCTTTTCTTTTTGCTAATTCATTTAGGTTTGTCTCAATAAACTCAAATTCTTTTCTCGTTGGTGTTATTTTTAATATTGCTGTATCAGCACCTACCTTAAATAATCCTTCACCCCTTTGGCAAGTTACTAAGAAATTAGCTTCTCCTTCAGAAAGTTTAAATACTTCTTTTAAGTATTGTATTTCTGATTTATCCTGTGCTAAAAATAGTTTTGTATCAGAAGATGTAAGAACTGCTTGTGCTTCTGGTTTTTCATAGAAATCTTGGAATCTTTGTGAAATAATAGCTAAAGAAACATTTCTTTTTCTAGCACGTCTTGCCATTTTATTTAAGAAATCTACTGCTTCAGGATATGGTAATAACATCCATGCCTCATCAACTAGAACTCTTTTCTTAGCAGCCTTTTTTCTATCCTCACTATTTTTCTTAACAAATTTTTCCCAAATCCATGAAAGTAAGATTTGTTGTGCAAGAGGTCTTGCAAATCTTTCCTCTAATTGAGATATATCTAGATTTATAAAAGGTGCTCCCTCTAAAAGCTCAAAAGTAGATTGTCCATCAAAATATGCCATCTGTCCATCATATTCTCTTATGTATTGCTTCATAACTTTCAATAAATAACTATAATGGAATTGATAATCTGGGTTTTTATTTTCTTGAGCTTTTGCTTGTAACCTTCTATACCAACTACCTATTGTTGGCATTTTTTTCTTTTTCTTAGAAAGGATTTCTCCTCTTGATATTGCTGAAGTATCTTGCTCATATAAGCTGTTAGGGTTACTAGTTATTCCTAAAGCCGCATACTCTTCTGCAACTGTTTCAGCTATAATTTGTTTTGTAAGTTCATTTACTTCTGTACTTCTTGTACTACCTTTTGCCATCGTAAGAAGACCTTGTGTAACGTCTTCTACTTTATTTTCAACACTTAAAACAACTCTATCTTTTCCAGTTATCTCATCTTTTACTGTTTCTGTTTCTATATCAAAAATATTTATAACTGTCTTTGATGTAGGACTTATTACTACATTTATTCCTCCCAAACTTTCAGCAACAACTGTATATTCGCCTTCAGCATCAAGAGCTAAACTTTCAATTCCTGATAACACTGATGATCTAGAAACTAAAAGTTTCATAGTTACTGATTTACCAGCTCCAGATTTAGCAAATATAACCATGTTATAGTTTGTTAAAGAACTATGAAAATTATCAAATAGTATTGGTGTTCCTGTTTGTTTATTAAATCCTAATGGAACTCCTGATGGATGTCCTATCTCTGAAGTTGTAAAAGGAAATACTGTTCCCATAGAATTTCTATCAAATGTATGAGATTTAGTGATTTTATTACTCATAAGAGGTAGGTTAGTTTGAAAAGCTTCTTCTTGTATTCCCCATGCACTTTTTATTCCTACTAATGTTTTAGACATTTCAGAAGCTAACATTTTTGTTGACCTCTCCAAATCCTCTAAATTATATGTAAATAATGTAGCAACAACAGTTGCTTCAAATAATTTATTAAATCCTGCTGCAATTTCATCTCTTAACTGTTCTGCCTCTAGTCTTTTCTGTGCAATTGTACTTTCTCTATTTATGTTTCCTCTATCTGCTGCAACAATTCTTTCTGTTTCTAACTCATTTATTACTCTGTTTAAATCATTTTGAGATTTTTCTTCTTTTATCGGTGAAATATAAATTGATGTATTTATATCACCAAAAAGATACATATCCCTAAATAATTCTGGAAAAGTACACATTCTTGGAAGGGTTGAAACAAAGAAGCTTCTTGCATATCTTTTAGTGTTTGATATAATCTCTAAATGATCTATATTTGAAACATCTATTCCAGATGGTGCTATTAAGTCTTTTATTGTTGATCTTTTAAATATATCTTTTTCTAGCTCTTCGTTAATTTGTATTTGCTCTTCTTGTACCTTTTTATTTTTTTTCATTATTAACCCTCCTCTTCTTCAGTTTTAATCGCTTTTTTAGTTGTCCTTTTTCTTTTTACCTTTTCTTTTGCTTTTTCTGCTATATCGCTTCCTACTATTTCTTGGTTCTCATCTATAATAATCTGTGCCATTTGTTTAATTAAATCATCCATTTTAGCTTCTTTTTCTTTTGCTCTTTTTTGTTCTTCTGATTCTGCCATTGCTTCTCTTAAAGAACTATTTGCTAAATTCTGAGCATCTCTTTCTATCTTCTTATCAAGCTCTTTTATTCTTTTTTGTAGTACATCTTCTCCTGTAGAATATAGTTCATCATATCCAGCATTTAATGCTTTATTTAAATCATAAATTTCTGCATCATCTCTGTTATATGCAATATATAATAATTCTGCTAGTCCATTAGAATCTAATATTTTTCCATTCACATTACAAACAGCTAATGCACTTATAATGGCTTGAGCTTTTGTGTATAATTCTGAAAAAGCCATACTTCTTATTTCGTCTTTTCCATAGTTATTTGTATTAATATCTTCTGGAACATAATCAATAATAATATAATAATTTTTTCTTAATATATTTCTATTTAAACTCATTCGCTCTGTATTTTTTACAAGATCTATACCATATTCATATAAGTTTTGTTCTCTTGTAACTTCTAATTTCGCTTTGTTTAATTCTACTTGACTATATCCCATATTCTGCTTTCTGTTATATTCCATTTGCTTTCTTAGTAACCTATCTCCTATTGTATTTACTCTTTCTTTATATTTTGTTATTCCACTTTCAAGATTAACTGTCCTTGTTTGTACATATATTTGAATAGGATATCTCAATGTATTTAAAAATTGTATAAACCCTTGCTCTACGCTATTTTTTTCTAATCCTGACATTAAATCATAATTTACACCTTGACATTCTATAACCATTAAAAACTTATTTCCGTTTTTTCTTATAATCATGTTATCTTCTATTTTATCAAATTCCATAAAAGAAAATATTGATTGTTTATTATATGTAACTACATTTGTTTTGGTTTGGGCAGTTTTATTAGACTTGCTACTTTTAGACGTTATCAAATCATCAGGTGCTTTTTCCTTTTTAGGATTTTTCGTTTTTGCCCTTAATACTAAATATACTATTACTAGAATAAGTAATACAGCAATCATTATAATTAATACTATTGTAAGTAAGTTACTTATTTGATCACTATTCATCTTTTGTATCCTCCTTTAGATAAATATATATTTTATTTTTACCCTTTTTAAATTTTATCCACCTTTTTATAACGTCATCTATTGCTTCTCCACCTGTTTTTTCTGTTAACTTAAATTTTTTACTTTCGGGAATTTTAAATGTTCCTATGCAAAATCCTATCACCCCAAATAATACTACAAAAAATATTCCAACCATTGTTAATCCGATTGCACTAAAAATTAAATAAAATAATCCTCCTATTAGAGCTCCAACTCCAGTATAAGCCAAAGCTTTCGTAGAAAAAATGTATAAAATTCTACTTTCCCCTCTATAGTTTCTTGGAATTTCATATATTTGCATATTTAAACCCTCCCTTGGCATAATATCATATTGTATATATTATACCAGATTTTTTTGGTAAAAGCGACATTTTATCTCGTTTTTTTATATTTTTAACAAAAATGTAATATAACTGTAATATTTAAATTGTACTTTTATAAAAATAAAAAAACATCATCAAAACAAATTGACGATGTTTTTTATTTTTTACAATATTTTTATAGTTAAATTGTACTAGCAAAGTTGAATATAACACTAGCTATTGTTGATGCGGCGAATACTAAAGCTGCACCAATTATGTAAGGTAATAAAGTCTTTTTGTATTCTGCTTTTTCTTCTGCACTACCCATCATGTATTTAATACCTAATACAACTAATACAATTACTGATACTATAGAACCTACTGTTGCAACTATACTAATGATGTTTTGTCCTAAACTATCAATTTTACTTGTATTTACATTTGCTCCTGTTCCATCATATTTTGATGGGTCACCACCTACTGCAAATACTGGTGTAACTACTGATACTAACATAAATACTATTAATAATGTAGATACTATTCTAGATATCATTTTTATGTTCTTCATATTACATCACCTTTTCCTTTCTTAATATTTTATATTAATCTCTTTGGTAAAACAAAGAATGTTAATAACTTAATTTAAATTAATTATACTACATTTATAAATCGATTGCAATATTATAAATAGCTCCTGCTATCCCTGATGCTCCAAATAATATTAATGCACCAATCGCATATGGTAATAAACTTTTCTTGTATTGTGCTTTTTCTTCAGTGCTACCTAACATATACTTTATACCCAAAATAATTAAAACAATAACTGATATAATTGATCCAACTGTGGATATTATTCCAATTATACCTTGTCCAAAGTTATCTATTTTATTTTGTGTATCTGCTGGTAAATTATTTCCTTGAACATCATTTATTGAAAATCCATATATAACTGTATTATTAAGTATAATAAGAGTTATTAATAAAATTATAGTAATAACTTTTTTCTTCATTTTAATCACCTCTTTATATGTTAGATAAAATATTTACTGCTATTTTCCAAATTATAAAAGTTGCGAACACTACTAAACAACTTATAGCATATCCTAATAAAACTTGTTTTAAATCAGCTTTTACCTCTAAGCTACCTACCATATATTTAATACCTAATACAATTCCAACTGCTACTGCTGTAATTATTCCTACTCCTAAAAGCAAATTATATAGAAAATTAGAAGTTTCTCCTAATGCATCTGTATTTATATTGTTTGCTTTAATCTCGTTTTCTCCTTTTTTAATAAAATTATCAGCTTCTCCAAAAATATCATCAACAGTAATATCTGAGGCTACTTTTACTTCTTCTATATGCATACAATAGGCACTATTCTGATATATAAATAAAAAAGTTATAAACATTAAAATAATTGATATTATTTTTAACTTTTTCATTTTTATCACCCCTTAATCCTCTATTTAATTAATGATGTTCCTACATCAATTATTATTGCAAGAATGTTAGTTATACCAAATACCAACACAGCACCTATTAAATATGGTCTCATTGTTTCTTTATATGTAGCTTTTTCTTCTACACTACCCATCATATATTTTATACCTAGTATTGCTAATACTGCAACTGATATTATTGTTCCTACTGTTCTTAAAATTCCTATAATTATATTTCCAAAATCCAATAATCTATCTGCTCCAGTTACCTCTGTTGTACTATTAGGCTCCCAATTACTTGGATTAAAATCTATAGCTGCATAATTAACATTAGCAATCATAAATATTAATATTATAAAAATTAATATTATTCCTAAAATCTTATTTTTCATAATAACTCCTATAAATCTTTTTCTATTTTATTATACAATATTTTATCATTTTTTTCAAATTTTCTCTATTTTTCAACAATTTTTAATATAAATGTAATCTTTTTGTAATATTTTATATCATTTAATCATATCTTTATCTTTGCCTAAAAAAATAATATAAAGCAAAATTATTACTTTATATTATTTTGGCGTAGGTGAGAGGGTTCGAACCTCCGCGCCGATTGCTCGACCTAGCAGTTTAGCAAACTGCCCCCTTCACCACTTGGGTACACCTACATTTACTAATTTATTTTAATAAAAGTTAGATACATATTTTATATCTAACTTTTAAATTATTGGCGGAGAGGGTGGGATTCGAACCCACGGTACGCTATTAACGCACGCCAATTTTCAAGACTGGTGCCATAAACCAACTCGACCACCTCTCCATGTGTCTTGCGAACAATTAATATATTAACATATTTATATATTAATTGTCAAGACAATTTTATATTTTTCGCAAAATAATGATTACAAAGTGAATTGAAAAAGTAAAAGCAACTATGTAGACACAACATATACTTTACTCTTACATAGCCTCTTAATGTACAAC